>NZ_JBXASU010000137.1:0-14587 GCF_058809705.1 Cupriavidus sp. MPR-AND1C
GTGCGGCTGGCAGGATTCGAACCCACGACCCCTTGGTTCGTAGCCAAGTACTCTATCCAACTGAGCTACAGCCGCACTCGAGAAAGAAATTATAACGTACTTTTGAAATTTGGGAACCCCCTTGCCCCACTTTTTTTGCTTTTCCCTCCGGCGGGCCGCCGCTTCCTATAATGACAGCCCCGCAGATGTGATCGGATCATGAACAAGGCATTTGTCAAAGAGTCATCCGGCGACGAGGACGACGACCTTCCCGAAGGCGCTACCCCGCTGCCGCCTGGCACCAAGAACTACATCTCGGCGCAAGGCTACCAGCGCTTGCGCGATGAACTGATGCACCTGATCGACACGGCTCGCCCGGAGGTGGTCCAGATCGTTTCGTGGGCCGCATCCAATGGTGACCGTTCCGAGAACGGCGATTACCACTATGGCAAGAAACGCCTGCGCGAGATCGATCGCCGCATCCGCTTCCTGACCAAGCGCCTGGAGAAGGCCGAGGTGGTGGACCCGTCCCTGCAGGGCGACAACGACCAGATCTTTTTCGGTGCCACCGTCACCTATGCCGACCAGGCCGGCGAGGAAACCACCGTGACGATCGTCGGCACCGACGAGGTGGACCTCGACAGCAACCACGTGAGCTGGATCTCGCCGATCGCGCGCGCGCTGCTCAAGGCGCGCGAAGGCGATACGGTGCTGCTGCGCACGCCGGCAGGGGTGGAGCAGATCGATATCCTGAAGGTCAGCTATCCCGGCAAGCGGGCGGAACCGATCGCCGTCGCGCAGCCGGAAAAGCACTGAGCCCGGCTCGGCCGGGCTCAGTGCTTGTGTGCGGGAAGGCTGCGTCAGCCGTCGTTGCGATCGCGGAAGATACGGATGACGTCGGGGTTGCGCCGCAGCGCCCGCATCACGTTGGCAAGATGCAGGCGGTTCTGCACCTGGATGATGAACTGCATGTAGGTGGCTTCCTGATGGCCGCCCTCCTGCTGCTCCATCGCCACGTGCGCGACGTTGGCGTCGGCCGAAGTCAGGTCGGCCGCCACGCGGGCGACGATGCCCTTGACGTTGCGCACCATCACCTTGATCGACACATCGAAGGAGCGCGTGGTCTTCTTCGCCCACATCACATCGATCCAGTGCTCCGGGTCCTTGCTGTGCAGGCGCTTGGCTATCTTGCAATCCTGGACGTGAATCTGCAAACCCTCGCCCTTGCCCAGGTAGCCGACGATGGAATCGCCGGGAATTGGCCGGCAGCATGATGAGAAGATCATCGACATGCCTTCATCGCCGGTGATCGGCACAGCGGGGGCTTCCTCGCCGGCGAAAGTCTGCACGGCCGCCAGCAGCGCGCTGTCGACATCGCCGGAAAGCTCCTGCAGCAGGATCTCCATGCGCTTGGCCACCACGGCCGGCACGCGTCGTCCCAGCGCCAGGTCGGCGAAAATGTCTTCCTTGTGCTTGTTGCCGGTCCACTGCACCATGCGGTCCCACACCGACTGAGGCAGCGCCTTGAGCTCGATGCCGAGCTGTCGCGCCGACTGCTCCAGCAGGCGCTCGCCAAGCTGGATGGCTTCGTCGAGCCGGGTGGTCTTGAGATAGTGGCGGATGGCCGCGCGTGCCTTGCCGGTGCGCACGAACGCCAGCCATGCCGGATTGGGCTTGGAGTACGGCGCCGTCACCACCTCGACGATATCGCCGCTCTTGAGCTCCGTGCGCAGCGGCAGCAGCTCGTTGTTGATCTTGACCGCCACGCACTGGTTGCCGAGGTCGCTGTGCACGGCATAGGCGAAATCGAGCGCGGTGGCGCCGCGCGGCAGCGCGCGGATATGCCCCTTGGGCGTAAACACATAGACCGCATCCGGGAACAGGTCGATCTTGACGTGCTCGAGGAATTCCTGCGAATCACCGGTCTGGCTCTGGATATCGAGCAGCGACTGCAGCCACTGGTGCGCCTGCTGCTGGATATCGTTTGCCTGGTCGGCCTGATGCTTGTACATCCAGTGCGCGGCCACGCCGGCTTCCGCGATCTGGTGCATGTCGCGGGTGCGGATCTGGAACTCCACCGGCGTGCCGAACGGGCCCACCAGCGTGGTATGCAAAGACTGGTAGCCGTTGATCTTGGGAATGGCGATGTAGTCCTTGAACTTGCCCGGCATGGGCTTGTACAGCCCGTGCAACGCGCCCATCGCCATATAGGTGTGCATCTGGGTTTCCACGACCACGCGGAAACCATACACATCGAGCACCTGCGAGAACGACAGCTGCTTGTCGTGCATCTTGCGGTAGATGCTGTAGAGCGTCTTTTCACGCCCCGACAGCTCCGCCACAATGCCGGCGTCGCCCAGCGCCTTCTGCGCGGCTTCGAGAATACGCTTGACCACCTCGCGCCGGTTGCCGCGCGCTGCCTTGACCGCTTTTTCCAGCGTGGCATAGCGGAACGGCGAACCAACCTTGAAGGACAGTTCCTGCAGTTCGCGGTACGTGGTGTTGAGACCAAGCCGATGCGCGATCGGCGCGTAGATCTCCATGGTCTCGAGCGCGATCCGGCGCCGCTTTTCCGGCGGCACGAAATCAAGCGTGCGCATGTTGTGGGTGCGGTCGGCCAGCTTGACCAGAATCACCCGCACATCGCGCGCCATCGCCAGCAGCATCTTGCGGAAGCTCTCCGCCTGCGCCTGCTCGCGGCTCTGGAATTCGAGCTTGTCCAGCTTGGTCAGGCCATCGACCAGCTCGGACACCTTGGGGCCGAATTTTTCCGCCAGCTCGCTCTTGGTGATGCCCTGGTCTTCCATCACATCGTGCAGCAACGCCGCCATGATGGATTGGACATCGAGCTTCCAGTCGGCGCACAGTTCGGCCACCGCTACCGGATGCGTGATATAGGGCTCGCCGCTCTGGCGATACTGGCCAAGGTGAGCTTCGTCCGAGAACTGGAAGGCTTCGCGCACGTGCGCCTGGTCCGCCGGCTTGAGATAAGCGAGCTTCTCCATCAGCCGGGTGATCGAGATCACCTGCTGGCGCGGAGGCACTGCGGGTTGCGAAGTCGGGCCGAAGAAGTGACGATAAGACTGCGCCAGCACCGCATCGATGAAGAGCGCGTCGCCCGGCGCAGCACCCTGCGGCGCCTCGCTCAGTTCACTTTCGGCGGCAGCCTGGGCGGCTCTTGCCTTGCCCGCACCCATTGCCGGGGCGACGGCGCGCTCGCCAACGACATCGTTGCCAAGCGGATCGGGAAGATTGGGAGCGCCGGTACGCGCCGTCACGGCCGACTGACCGGGCACGGCGCGCTTGCGCTGAACGGGTGGCAATGCATCGCCACTCGCGTCACCAGTGGCTTCTCCGCGCAATCGCGCTGGCGTGGCCGTGGGGCTGGCCGTCGCGACAGGGGGGGAAGGCTGGGAGGAAGACATGTGGGCGGCTTCTGTAATCTGGCTGGTTAAGCAAGTACGCGAACAGGTACGTTAGCAGAGTCTCAATGCAAAGGTACGCGTTGCTAGGACTGGCCACCGCCGCCCGAAAATCAGGTCGGTACCTTCTTGAGCATCTCGATGCCGATCTGGCCCGAGGCGATCTCGCGCAGCGCCACGACCGTGGGCTTGTCCTTGGCCTCGACCTTGGGAGTGTGACCCTGCACCAGCTGACGGGCCCGGTACGTTGCCGCGAGCGCGAGCTCGAAGCGATTCGGGATGTGTTTCAGACAATCTTCGACGGTAATACGCGCCATATGTAATCCACCTCGGGACAAAACCTTATGCGATGCCGGCTATTTTACAGCACGCGGCAAGAAACGTTCCCGCCGCGCTCCGGATCAATGAATGCCAAGCTCGATGAAGAGGTCGGCGTGACGCGCTTTTTGCGATGAAAAACGCAGACGGGTAGCGCGGATGACGCTGCGAAGCTGTTCGAGCGCCTGCTCGAAAACCTCGTTGATGATGACATAGTCCGACTCGGACGCGTGAGCCATCTCGCTGCCGGCTGCCAGCAGGCGGCGCACGATCACGTTCGGCTCGTCCTGGCCGCGCTTGTTCAGGCGTTCTTCAAGCGCTTGCAGCGACGGCGGCAGGATGAAGATTTCCATGGCGTTGGAAAAACGCTGATGCACCTGCTGCGCGCCCTGCCAGTCGATTTCCAGCAGCACATCGTTGCCCTGGGCCATCTGTTGCTCAATCCACACCCGCGAGGTGGCGTAGTAGTTGCCGTGCACTTCCGCCCACTCGAGAAATTCGCCGCGATCGCGCGCCGCGCGGAACGCGTCCACGGTGGTGAAATGGTATTCCCGGCCATCCTGCTCGCCGGGACGCGGCGCGCGGGTGGTGTGCGAGATGGATAGGCGAATGGCCTGGTCCTGCGCCAGCAGCGCGTTGACCAGGGTGGACTTGCCGGCGCCGGAAGGCGCCACCACCATGAACAGGTTGCCGGGGTAGGCGGTGTCGATGGCGACGTGGGACGACGTTTCACTCATGATGATTATTCTAGGTTCTGAATCTGTTCTCGCATCTGCTCGATCAGCAGTTTGAGTTCCATGGCGGCATCGGCCAGTTCTTTGGCCGCTGATTTGGAGCCCAGCGTGTTCGCTTCGCGGTTGAGCTCCTGCATCATGAAATCGAGCCGCTTGCCAGCCTGCCCGCCCTTCTTGAGGATATGGCGGGTTTCGTTCAGGTGGGCCTGCAGGCGCGACAGCTCTTCGGCAATGTCGATGCGGATGCCGTAGACCGTGGCTTCCTGGCGGATGCGCTCGCCGATTTCGTCCCGGCTCATCGACGGCATGCCGCCGGGCGCTACCAGGTTGAAGGCTTCCTGCAGGCGCTCGGTGAGCTTGTCCTGGTGATGGGCGATCAGTTGCGGGATGGTGGGCGTGAGGCGCTCGACGATGGCCAGCATGGCTTCGATGCGCTCGTCCAGCGTGGCCTTGAGCGCGTCGCCCTCGCGGCGGCGCGCTTCCAGCAACTGGCCCAGCGCTTCCTTGGCCGCGCCCATCACGGCCTCGCGCAGGGCGTCCTGCGACAACTCGGGTTCCACCAGCACGCCGGGCCAGCGCAGGATCTCGCCCATGCGCAGCGAGCCGGCTTGCGTGAAGGTGGCCGCCACCGTTGCCTCGATCGAGCGGATCTGCGCCAGCAAGGCATCGTTGAGCGCCAGCGTGGTGCCACCGGCGCCGGCATCGGCGCGCTGCAGGTTGATGCGGCATTCCAGCTTGCCGCGCGACAGCTTGGCCATGAGCATTTCCCGCAGCGCCGGCTCGAAAGCGCGGCATTCTTCGGGAGCCCGGAAAAACAGGTCGAGGAATCGCGAATTGACCGTGCGGAACTCCACCGAAACGGATGCGGTCCTGCCGGTGGGCGCGCCTTGCGCGTCCGTCAGCGGCGCCTGGCGCGTCGCCAGGCCGTAGCCTGTCATGCTATGGATCATTGAATAGTCTCGCGAAATGGCCATCTGGCCGCATGGGTTCAAACAGCCCGGGGAGCCGGCAACCCTGCAACCGCGCTGGCTGAACGCCGAAAAGAGAGGCCAAAATGGCCGCTATTGTGTTCTTTACAAGTCTTCGATTAGTCAGGACAATCCTGAGGCAATCAAGGTCCCGAATCCTATGACAGAGCCAAAGGGCGCATCACCTCCGAAGAGCGCACCGCTGCCCATCGGCACGCTGCTGTCCAACTATCGTATTGTAAAGAAGTTGGCCAGCGGGGGGTTCAGTTTCGTCTACCTCGCGACCGACGAGACCGGCTCGCCTGTCGCGATCAAGGAGTACCTGCCGTCGTCGCTGGCACGCCGCCAACCGGGCGAGCTGATCCCCGTGGTGCCCGACGAAAGCGCGGCGTCGTTCCGGCTGGGGCTCAAGTATTTCTTCGAGGAAGGGCGCTCGCTGGCGAAGATTTCGCATCCCAGCGTGGTACGCGTGGTGAATTTCTTCCGCGAGAATTCCACCGTCTACATGGTGATGAACTACGAGCTGGGCAAGACGCTGCAGGAACACATCCTGCACGCGCGCCAGCAAGGCCGCGCCAAGGTGCTGCGCGAACACTTCATCCGCAAGGTTTTTCATGACCTGATGAGCGGCCTTCGCGAAGTGCATATCCACAAGCTGCTGCACCTGGACATCAAGCCAGGCAACATCTACCTGCGCGAAGACGAATCGCCAATCCTGCTCGACTTTGGCGCCGCCCGCCAGATCCTGAGCATGGAAGCGGCACGCTTTCAGCCGATGTACACGCCGGGCTTTGCCGCACCGGAGCTTTACGGCAAGCATTCCGAGCTGGGCCCGTGGACCGACATCTACAGCCTTGGCGCCACGCTCTACGCCTGCATGGCCGGCATGCCACCCCAGGAGGCCAACCAGCGCGAGAAGGACGACCGCATGGCGGACTCCATCACGCGGCTGCGCGCCAGCTATACCAACGGCCTGGTGGACCTGGTCGAATGGTGCCTGCGCCTGCCCCCTTCCGAGCGGCCGCAAAGCGTGTTCCGGCTGCAGAAGGAGCTGCGCGAACAAACCAACGCACTAGGCGAACAAGCGGCCGCGCCCGCAGCCGCGGCCACCACCGAGCGCCCCCTCGCAAGCCGGTTCATGACGCTGCTGCGCAAGCGCGAGGAGCCAGCCGCGGCAATCCAGGCCAAGGAGGCTGGCAAAAGAGGCGAATAAAGCACAAAAAGGCGCCATCCCCGCGCCGTGTGCAGGACCCCTCCCTCCGCCCCTTGCGCTATCAATAACAACTATGATGAGAACCGTCGCCTCGCGGCCCGCCCGCACGCTGTGCCGGTGGGGCGCGCTGATGACGCCGCCGTCTCCCAAGAACTGACTCCTACAGCCACCATGCGATTCTCCGTCTACCAGGAAAGCAGAAAAGGCGGCCGCCGCATCAACCAGGACCGCATGGGCTATTGCTTCACGCGCGATGCCCTGCTGATGGTCCTGGCCGATGGCCTGGGCGGCCATGCGCTGGGCGAAGTCGCCGCGCAGCAAGCCTTGCAGACCCTGGCACGCCAGTTCCAGGCCCAGGCCCGGCCCTCGATCCGCAATCCTGCCGATTTCCTGCAAGACACGATCATGCTGGCCCACCGGGAAATTCATCGCTACGCTGAAGCCAACCAGCTGGCCGACGTCCCGCGTACCACCGTTGTCTGCTGCCTGGTCCAGAACGGCCAGATCCACTGGGCCCACGCCGGCGACTCGCGCCTCTACCTGGTACGCAAGGGTAACCTGCTGACCCGCACGCGCGACCACTCCAAGATCGAGAACCTGTTGCAACAGGAGCGCGTGCTGCCAATCGAAGTGGCCAATCACCCCGAGCGCAACAAGCTCTACAACTGCCTGGGCTCGCCCAACCTGCCGCTGATCGATATCGGCGGCCCGCTGCGGCTGGAGCCGGGCGACGTGGCGCTGCTATGCTCCGACGGGCTGTGGGGCAGCATCGAAGAGCAACTGCTGGTCGAGAAGGTCACCAGCTTGTCCGTGGTGCATGCCATCCCGGACCTGATCGAGCAGGCGCTGCACAACGCCGGCGACGGTGCCGACAACACGACGGCCATCGCCATGATGTGGGAACTCGACGCCCACCCGTCCAACGAGGAGTCGGTCGCCACCGAGACCCTGCCGCTCAACACGTTCACCACCTCGATCCTGGAGAACAACGGCGGCGATACCGACCTGCTCTCCGAGGAGGAGATCGAGCGCTCCATCGCGGAGATCCGCGCGGCGATCGACAAGACCAGCAATTTCATGCGCTGAGCCCGGGCCAAGTACCGCCCGCGCCGCAATGGCGCGGGAATTCGCCCTCCCCCGCGAGGGGAGTTGGCGCAGGACGCGCACGCGCAGCCCGGCGGCGTTAAAATCCGGGTCCTGAATCGAATTTCGAGAAAACTCCCACATGCGACCCAGCGGACGCGCAGCCGATGCGCTGCGCCCTATTGCTCTGACCCGCCAATACACCCGTCACGCCGAAGGCGCCGTCCTGAGTGCCTTTGGCGACACCAAGGTGCTGTGCACCGCCAGCGTGCTGGCCAAGGTGCCCCCCCACAAAAAGGGCAGCGGCGAAGGCTGGGTCACCGCCGAGTACGGCATGTTGCCGCGCGCCACCCACACGCGCTCGGACCGTGAAGCCGCCCGCGGCAAGCAGACCGGACGCACGCAGGAAATCCAGCGCCTGATCGGCCGCGCGATGCGCTCGGTGTTCGATCTGTCGGCGCTGGGCGAATTCACCATCCACCTGGACTGCGACGTGCTGCAGGCCGATGGCGGCACCCGTACCGCGGCCATCACCGGCGCCTTCGTGGCCGCCCATGACGCTGTTTCCGCCATGCTGCGCGACGGCCAGATCAAGGCCAGCCCGATCCGCGACTTCGTTGCCGCCGTGTCGGTTGGCATGGTGGATGGCGTGGCCGTGCTCGACCTGGATTACGCCGAGGACAGCAACTGCGACACCGACATGAACGTGGTGATGACCGGCAGCGGCGGCTTTGTCGAAGTGCAAGGCACCGCCGAGGGCGTGCCGTTCAGCCGTGCCGATCTCGATGCAATGACGCGCATCGCCGAGCAAGGCATCGCCGAACTGGTGGCGCACCAGCGCCGCGCGCTGGGCCTGGCCTGATACGGTGAACGCCATGCAACGCCTGGTCCTCGCCTCCAACAACCCCGGCAAGCTCGGCGAGTTTGGCGCGCTGCTGGCGCCGCTCGGCTTCGAGGTGATCCCGCAGGGGCAGCTCGGCATTGCCGAGGCCGAGGAACCCTACGCCACCTTCGTCGAGAACGCCCTCACCAAGGCGCGCCACGCCAGCCGCCTGGCCGGCCTGCCCGCGCTGGCGGATGACTCCGGCATCTGCGTCGACGCGCTGGATGGCGCGCCGGGCGTCTATTCGGCGCGTTATGCGCAACTCGTGGGCAAGCCCAAGTCCGATGCCGCCAACAACGCGCACCTCATCTCGCAGCTGGCCGGCAAGCTCAACCGCCACGCCTACTACTACTGCGTGCTGGTGCTGGTGCGCCATGCCGAGGATCCGAGGCCGGTGATCGCCGAGGGCGTGTGGGCTGGCGAGGTGGTCGATGCACCGCGCGGCAACGCCGGCTTTGGCTATGATCCGCACTTCCTGCTGCCGCACCTGGGCAAGACCGCAGCCGAACTGAGCGCCGAGGAAAAAAACGCCGTCAGCCACCGCGCCCTCGCGCTCAAGGCACTGACCGAGCGCCTGCAGGCCGGCGGCCCCAGGACTGGCTGCCCATGATCCCGATCGTTCCCCTGGCGTCCACGGGCGCTGGCGCCCGCGCCCCCGCCGATACCAAGTCATTGTGGCTGCAGCCTGGCCAGCTCGCGCTGCCCGGCTCCCCGCCGCTGTCGCTCTACGTGCATATCCCGTGGTGCGTGCGAAAGTGCCCGTATTGCGATTTCAACTCGCATGCCGTGCCCGGCGCGACGGACAGCCACGACATCCCGGAAGACGCCTACCTGGACGCGCTGCGCGCCGACCTGGAGCAATCGCTACCGCTGGTATGGGGCCGCCAGGTGCACACGGTCTTCATCGGCGGCGGCACCCCCAGCCTGCTGTCGGCCGCCGGCATGGACCGGCTGCTGTCGGATATCCGTGCGCTGTTGCCGCTGGACGCCGACGCCGAGATCACGATGGAGGCCAACCCCGGCACGTTCGAAGCAGAGCGCTTCGCCAGCTATCGCGCCAGCGGCATCAACCGCTTGTCCATCGGCATCCAGAGTTTCAACGACCGCCATCTTGCCGCGCTTGGCCGCATCCACGGCGGCGCCGAAGCCCGCGCGGCGATCGGCATCGCGCTGGACAACTTCGACAACGTCAACCTCGACCTGATGTACGCGCTGCCTGGCCAGACGATGGCGGAATGCGCCGACGACCTGGAAACGGCGCTCTCGTTCAACACCACGCACCTGTCGCTCTATCACCTGACGCTGGAGCCCAACACGCTGTTCGCCAAGTTCCCGCCGGCGCTGCCGGATGACGACAGCGCGTATGAAATGCAGGACCTGATCGAAGCGCGCACCGCGCAGGCGGGCTACGTCCACTACGAAACCTCGGCTTACGCCCGGCCACACCGGCAAGCGCGCCACAACCTGAACTACTGGCGCTTTGGCGACTACCTGGGCATCGGGGCCGGCGCGCACGGCAAGCTGTCGTTCCCGCACCGGGTGCTGCGCCAGATGCGCCACAAGCATCCCGCCACGTATATGGCGCAGGCCATGGCCGGCAACGCGGTGCAGGAGCAACACGATGTCGGCGCCGCCGACCTGCCCTTCGAGTTCATGCTGAACGCGCTGCGCCTGACTGATGGCGTGCCGGCCAGCACATTCTTCGACCACACCGGGCTGCCGCTGCACACCATCAGCCGCGACCTGGCCGCCGCCGAAAAGAAAGGCCTGCTGGAAGCGGATCTGTCCACCATCAAGCCCACCGAGCTTGGGCGGCGTTTCCTGAACGACCTGCAGGAGATGTTCCTGAAAGGTTGATCTCAACGCCACGCCGCGCTCAGTGAAACGGCCACCCGAGGGTGGCCGTTTCACTGAGCGCCCAGCAATGCCGGTCAGTATGGCGTCGCCATGTCGTTGGCCACCTGGACGCGGGAACCGATGCGCAGATTGCTGACGTTGCGCTGCGTCACGGTAGCCATGCGGCCGTCGTCCAGCCGCACGTTGACGCGATACACAGTATCGGTGCTGCTGCCCGCGCGCTTCTCGATCTGGTTGCCCGCCACGCCGCCCGCCACCGCGCCGCCGATGGTGGCGATGGTGTTGCCGGTGCCCCCGCCGATCTGGTGGCCCAGCAAGCCACCGGCCACGCCGCCGATCACCGTGCCAAGCAAGCCCGAGCTGCCTTGCTGCGTCGTCACCGGCTCGATCGATTCCACCCGGCCATAGAACACCGAATTCGCGGGTGCCTGGTAGGTGTTGGCGCCAGGGGGCGGGGGCGGTGCCTGGTACGCTGGTTGCTGCGGCGCGCCGTAGCCACCGCCATAGCCGCCGCCATAACCACCGGGCGCCGCGCAACCCGCCAAGCCAACCACCGCGGTGGCCGCCGCCACGCTCAACAGAGTCTTGCCGTTCATCAGTTGTTCTCCTCAAGTGATTGCAAATGCGCGGAACGAGGGAACGCGGCGCATCGGCATGCGCCCCCCCTCACGCATATTAGGATCAGTCGGACGAAATGAAGGTTCCGTCGTGTCCGACGAACACCGACAAAACAACTTTGCACGCCGCATGCTGCCGCGCGTCCCCGCACTTGCTATAATGCGCGGCGCTGGCCGTCGTGCCGGCGTCCAAGGCAGCATGCCGCTCGGGCAGGGACATCCCCCGCTTCGCGCTACAATGCCTGCCATACCTTTTCTGGAAGCGTGGCCGAGTGGTTTAAGGCAGCAGTCTTGAAAACTGCCGATGGGGTGACCCATCCGTGAGTTCGAATCTCACCGCTTCCGCCAGATTCCTCGCCGCATGAAGATCAGCGGGTGACATACCCCGGCTGCCCGCCCCCCACCGTACACGCGCGCAAGATGCGCCCCGCGTCCCTCGAAGGAATCACTGGAGATCGCAATTGAAATCCACGAAGGCGTTGGCGGCGATAGCCTGCCTCGCAGCGGCAGCATGCACCACGCCGGCGCCGGCGCCCTATGCTGGCCTGCAAATGTCCACGTATGACACGGACACCGAGTACACCACCACCTACACAGCGGATGGCTTCACGCTCTTGGTCAACTATCGCTACGAGCGGCTCACCGTGCGCGCCAGCGCGGCCGCGGCGCAGTGCAAGGCAGCGCTTGCCAGCGTGGCCAACAGCCTGGCCGAGCGCCGGCAGCGGCAGATCGAGCCCGTGACCGAGCAAAGCATCCATCTCACTACCAGCAGGACCTGGTATGGCAAGGTGACAGCCTGCTCGATCACCGCACCGATCGCCTGGAAACGCTGATTGCGCGTTCAGCGCGCCAGTTCATCGTGCACACAGCGCCCGATATCCACGTTATCGATCCGCTCCTTGTTCATGAACTGCGCGGCATAGTCGCGATAGACGCCGGATACCAGAAACAATTCAAACAGATCCGGATCGATATGCTGGTCCCGCTTCATGCATGACATGATGTGGATGGACTCGGACAGTGTCTTGGCTTTCCTGTAGGGACGATCCGGCGCGGTCAGCGCCTCGAAGATGTCCGCAATTGCCATCATCCTTGCCAGAGGGCTCATCTCCCCGCCCTTCAAGCGTTTCGGGTAACCCGTCCCATCCACTTTTTCGTGTGCCCGCCCGCGATCTCCGCCACCTGGCGCAAATGCTTGGGAAACGGTAACTGCGACAGCATGACCAGCGTCTGCATGATGTGCTCGTTGATCTTGAACCGCTCCTCCTCGGACAACGTGCCGCGTGCAACTGACAGGTTGTGCGATTCACCGCGGTTGTACAGGCATTCGGGAACCGTCATGCGAAAGCCCCAAGGGTTGCCCGCGGCGAACCGGTCCTGCCCACTGCGCTCGATGCGGTGCTCCTGCTTGTCCGCAAGCAATGGTTCGACGGCCGGCAGGTCGGGCGCGGGCATGCGGTCCTTGCGCGCTGTCTCGTCCCGTGAAAGGCCCACGCGATCGTTCAGCGTGCGCAGCCACGTTCGCGCCGCAATCCGGCGCAGTCGATCGACATGGGCCGGCTCCATGAACTCACCGCCTTCATTGCAGGCGACAACAAAGGCGAAATCATCGTCGAGTTGCCGGCATTCCGCATCGCGACGCGCTTGCGCGCAGGCGGCCTCCTCGCCGCGTGCCACGGCCTGAAGGCAAGCGATCTGCGCGTCTCGCTTGAGCACTTCGAAGCGCATGCGAATTGAACCGTCATGCGTACTGGCAAGCCCGTTACTCCGCCGTGCCCGGCGCCGTCAGAAGGCGATACGCCTGCTCCTGCGTCATGTCCAGCCGATAGTGCCGCGCCAGCATGCGCGCGAAATGATGCGCGGCGCCAGGCTCGCAATGCTTGAGCTGCTCGCGGTAGGCCTCCAGCTCGAAACGCAGGCGCCAGCGCGGGCTCGCCAGGTAAAGCACGCCCATCAGACCACCTGAACGCCAGAATTGCCGCACATGCACCTTTTCATGCTCGATCAGCGCCTGGCTCACGCCCGGCCGCACCAGGATCAGCGGCCCCGGCGCGAAGCCGTCGAAGCCGCGCGGAATCAGCCATCGCGACTTTGTTTCTATCAGCAGACAAAGGGGTGATTTGCAGAAGCGGATCATGGAAGGCGTCGGCGGTGCGGCCGCGCATAGCGCGCGTAGGGCTAGCCTATCAGGTCGCAACGGCCGGCGCCCGATTCCGCGCGCACCCAATAAAAACGCCCCGCGCACGGGCGGGGCAAAGAGCAATGCTTGCGCGGATGCCGCGTGCTTAATCGATGCTGATCTTGCCCGCCTCGATCACGCCCTTCCAGCGCTGGAGTTCCTGCTTCTCGAACTGCTCGAACTGCTCCGGCGTATTGGCAACCACCTCGAAGCCGTTCTCGGCCAGCTTCTGTCGCATCTGCGGCTCATTGAGCGCACCGACCAGCGCGGCATGCAGTCTTGCCTTGACGTCCTTCGGCAGCCCGCGCGGCGCGGCCACGGCTTGCCACGAATACACGTCCACGTCCTTCACGCCGCCCTCCGCCATGGTGGGCACGTTCGGCAGCACCGCCGAGCGCTTGTCGCCGGTCACCGCCAGCGCCTTGAGCTTGCCGCTGCGGATATGTTGCAGCACCGCGTTGACGTTCTGGAACGAGACGTCCACCTGGCCGGCGAGCAGGTCGGAGATGGCCGGCGCCCCACCCTTGTAAGGAACGTGAAGGCCGTCGGTGCCGGACTTTTGCCAGAACAGCGCGGCCGTCAAATGGTCCGACGAACCTGCGCCGGAGCTGGCGAACGCCACCTTGCCCGGATTCTTCTTCATGTAGGCGACCAGCTCCTGCAAGTTCTTCGCAGGGAAATCCGGCTTGGTGACCAGCACGTTGGGTGCGCGCACGGCCACCGTCAGCAGGTCGAAGTCCTTGGCCGGGTCATAGCCCAGGTTCTTTTGCAGGAACGGGTTCACGGCATAGACGCCGATCGACGCCACCAGCAAGGTGTAGCCATCGGCAGGCGCACGCTTGACCATGGTCGCGCCGATGGCCCCGGTAGCGCCGGGGCGATTGTCGATCACGAACGGCTGGCCCAGCTTTTCATTGAGCGGCACCGCCAGCATGCGCGCAATGGTATCGGTGGAGCCGCCCGCAGGAAACGGCACCACCACGGCGACGGCCTTCTGGGGCCATGCCGGCGAGGCGGCTGCGGCGCCGGTCACGGCGAGCGCGGCGGCGAGCGCGGTCACGGCGGCGAGCATGCCCGCGGCAAGCCGGCCGAACTTGCGCCGCGCGGGTGCGGCAAGCGTGCCTGCGGCGGCCGGCCGGCCACGGAATTTGTTCATGGTTGTCTCCTTGTTCTTGGTGGTTTGCTCGTATTCGTGCGAGGGCCGCGGATGCGGCTCACCGGACCATGCAGGGCGCCTTGTTGTCGAAGGTCCAGCCCGGGATCAGGAATTGCATGGCCACGGCGTCGTCGCGCGCACCCAGGCCCATGTTCTTGTAGCGCTCGTGCGCCAGCGC
>NZ_JBXASU010000138.1:0-14452 GCF_058809705.1 Cupriavidus sp. MPR-AND1C
GAGATAATGTCGGCTCACCGGTCCAATTGCCGATGAGCCATTACCTGCCCTCCACACAAAAGAACTGACAGGCCCGGGGGCGGCGCTGTTTCTTTGATCGGCGTTGGTTCTTGGGTGCAAAAACCATCGCCGCTCAATCAACCTACTTCAACCTCAACGGCTCCAACAACGCCGCATCATATTCCCCTCTCCCGATCCTCCCCAGCTCCAGCATCCGCAGCAAGATATACGCCTGCCGCTGCCGGGCGCGACGAGGATTCACCACCGGGTTGTTCGCCGAAGGCGCCTTCGGCAATCCAGCCAGCATCGCGCATTCCGCCAGAGTCAGCTCGCCCACCGGCTTGCCAAAATACGTCTCGGCTGCCTCGGCAAAGCCATAGGCCCCTTGCCCAAGGTAGACCTTGTTCATGTAGAGCTCGAGGATCTCGTCCTTGCTCATGGCGTGTTCGATCCGGTAAGCCAGCAGCACCTCATACAGCTTGCGGGTATAGGTCTTCTTGCGCGAGAGGAAGAAATTGCGCGCCACCTGCATGGTGATGGTGGATGCGCCCTGCGACAGCTCATCGGACAGGTTGGCCACGCCGGCGCGGATCACGCCCACATAGTCGATGCCGTCATGCAGGTAGAAGCGGTCGTCCTCGATGGCTACCACCGCCTGGGTCAGCTTGGGGGGTATCTCGCCGATGGGCACGTAGCCGGGCGACTGGCGGAAAGTGGTGAGCGCGTCCAGCGTGGGCAGCTGGCGCTGAGCGACGAGCACGGCGAGCGTGCCGAGCAGGGCCGCGCCCAGGATGAGCAGCAGCACCAGCTTGAGAAAATTCGACCAGAGACGTTCCATGGGCCGTATTGTGCCAGCACCGGCCATGTCCCCGCCCAAGCCGCCGCGCCGGTTCAGCCCGCCGGCAGTGCCACGCCGAGTTCCTTTGCCAGCGTTTCCAGGTTGCGCCAGATCGCAGGGTTCACTTCCAGGTGGGTGGTGGTTAGCGCGCGGTTGGCGGCTTCGAACTCGCCCGGGTATTGCACGTTGTCAAAGCCCGGGGCGGGCGGCGTGTCGTGCAGGTAGTTGACGAAGGCTTCCACCTCCGCGCCTTGCCAGCTCAGCCCCAGGTCCAGTTCCGGGTTCATCAGCACCGCGAACATATTGTTGGTGGCCACGCCGCCGCGCGGGTTCTCCGGCTGGATGGTGCCGCCGCCTGACAGCACGCCCGCGAGCAGTTCGGCCACCACGCCGAGCGCATAGCCCTTGTGGCCGCCAAAGGGCAGCAGCGCGCCCGGCTGTTCGCTGAACATGGCCCCGGCATCGGTGGTGGGGTTGCCGTCGCCATCGATGATGCTGTTCTCCGGCGCGGGCTCGCCTTTCTCGGCCAGCACGCGGGCCTTGTTGATGGCGATGGCGCTGGTGGCGATATCCACCACCAGGGGCGGGCGGCCGTTGGGCATCGGCCCGGCGAAGCACAGCGGGTTGGTGGTCAGCCGCGCGGTGCGCCCGCCGTAGGGGGCCACTACCGGGGAGCGGTTGATCACATTGGTAAAGCTCAGCAGCACGAAGCGCTCCTTGGCCACCATCTCGCCGTAGTGGCCCATGCGGCCCAGGTGGTGCGAGCGGCGCAGCGTGACGATGCAGTGGCCGTGCTGGCGCACGCGCTCGATGGCGGTCTCGATGACGCACTTGCCCACGTGCTGGCCGAAGCCGCCGTTGCCGTCGAACACCAGCAGGCTGTCGCGGTCGAGCACGCATTCGGCGCGGCCCGCCGGGTTGACGTTGCCGGTTGCGAGCGAGCGCTGGTAGTTGGGCAGGATCGACAGGCCATGGCTGGTGTAGCCGCAGCGGTCGGCCTCGACCAGGTGCTCGGCCACGTCGTTGGCGATGTCGGTCGGCACGCCTTGCGCGACGAGCAGGTCGCGGGCGAGCCGGGTGGCGGATTGCAGTGTTATCTTCATGTTCGTTTCTTGTCCCGGTGTGCGCTCAGATCCAGCCCAGCCAGCGCCAGTAGGTAGCGGCGAACAGCAGCATCAGGGCGTAGCCGATCACCGTCACGGGGATGCCGACCTTGGCGAACTGCTTGCCGTTGAAGGTGTCCGTGCCCAGGCAAACCATGTTTTGCGGGGCATTGATCGGCAGGATGAAGCCGAAGCTCACGGTGAAGCCGAGCAGCATCGTCAGGCCGATCTGGTGGATATTGCCCGGCAGCGTCTGCAGCACCGAGATCAGGATCGGCAGCAGCGCCGCGGTGAGCGCGGTGGCGCTGGCAAAGCCGAGGTGGATCAGGATCAGGAAGGCGGCCAGGATGGCGAACACCAGGATCGGGCCTTGCGTGGCAAGCCCGGAGTTGGCCACCACGAACTTGCCCAGCCACTGGCCGGCCTGCGTGGTGAGCAGCGCGGTACCCAGGCTGATGCCCACCCCGAACACGATCAGCGTGCCCCACGGCGTGCGTTGCTGCATGGTCTTCCAGTCCATCACGCCAATGCGCGGCATCATCAGGATCACCAGGCCGACGAAGGTCACGGTGGCGGTGTCGAACTGGTGCAGCTTGCCTTCGGTCGCCCAGAACAGCAGCAGCCCGATGGACACGGCGGCAAGCCGCTTCTGCGGGCCGCTCATCGGGCCCAGCCCGGCGAGTTCCTTTTGCACGGCTTCTTTGCCGCCGGGGATGGCCTCGGTCTCGGCGGGCAACAGGAACCGCACCAGGAAATACAGCACGACCGACATCACGATGGCCCACGGCGCGCCGGCGATCAGCCATTGCAGCCAGGTGATGCGCTCACCCAGCAGCTTGTCCATGAAGCCCACCGTCAGCAGGTTCTGCGCGGCGGCGGTCTGGATGCCGACGTTCCAGATGCTGGTGGCCATGGCCACGGTGATCATGATGCCGGCGGCGATATTGGATTTCTTGTCGACCCCGAAGGCCGCGATCACGCCCATCATGATCGGCACCACACAGGCGCTGCGCGCGGTGGCGCTCGGCACCACCAGCGACAGCGCGATGGTCACCGCGATGCTGCCGATCAGGATGCGCCGCGTGCTGGTGCCGATGGCCGACAGCGTGACCAGCGCGATGCGCCGGTCGAGCCCGGTCACCGTCATCGCCGCCGAGATAAAGAGAGCGGCGGCAACCAGGGCCAGCGCGGTGTTGGAGAACCCTGCCAGCGCCATGCCGAGCGCGCGGGAGGTGCCGTATTGCGTGGCTGGGTCCGCCACCGTGGGCGCGAAGCCGATCAGCGCGGCCATCAGCGCTGTGATCATGATGGCGCTGGCCTCATAGGAGACCGCCTCGGTGATCCACACCACGATGGCAAAGGCGAGGATCGCCAGCATGCGATGTCCCGCCACCGGCAGGTCCGGGGGCAGGGGCAGGGCGAGTATGCCGATCAGTACCAGGACGGCGGCGTAGAGGCCCCATGGCGTGGATTTGCCGGGCGCGGCTTGCGCGGCGGCAGCCACACCGATAGCGGCGGGGGCGGCTTGGGTTGGAGTGCGCGGGTCTGTCATCGCTTTGCCTTTTCTTGTCTTGTTGATCTTGGTTCGACACGGGAAGGCGGACGTCACGCGCGGGCAGATGGCTAGCCTGTGACTGGCAGGGTGGCGGCGTCGTTCGGCGGCGTTCCGTGAAGACCTGGCGGAGGCGGGAGACCGGCTTGCGGCCGGGCTGCCGCGTTCGACATGGGGAAATTATCGTGCCGGCCAACCGTGCCTGTCGAGGGTGGATCCGGGCGCATATGACGCGGATCAAGGAACCGGCTCGCACAGGGAAATTTCGATGCGCCAGGCGGTCAGACTTTCAGATCATTGCGATACAAGTGCTTGATACAAGGGCTTGCGGGCGCTCGCGCAGCGAGTGCAACAACCGGCGGACCCGCACACTGGTGAGCCGCGCGAACGTGATCTGAAAATTCTGGAGTGCATGATGAAGGTTTTAGTGAGAGGGCTACGTGCCGGAGTCGACGCATCCGCGCTGCGCACGGCTCTGGCCGCCTACGTGCGGGTCAAGGACATCGAGCTGATCCGCGAGGGCGACTGTGCGCATCCCTGGGCCTGGGTCGACCTGGATCTCGACGATGTGGACCCGATGAGCGTGTGGAAACTGGTGGCGAAGCTCGATCGCCGTTATATTGCTGGCTGCCATACGCGCTGGCATGTGCCGGCCTATCGCGCGCGCTGAGCCGCCAACACGTGCCGTGCGGTGCGCGCGCCACCGAACGACAAACACAGGGTAGGGACACACGATGCAGGAAAACATGGCCGATGCGCCATCACAAGGTGCCGGCGTGCGGGGCAACGCGGCGCTGGCGCTGGACAATGTGGTCAATCTGCGCGACCTCGGCGGCCTCGCCACGCGCGACGGCCACCGCGTGCGTGGCGGCAAGCTGTTTCGCAGCGGCAATCCGGGCCTGGCCAGCGCGGCGGATATGGAACGGCTGCGCGCATTGCAGCTGGACATGGTGATCGACTTTCGCTCGCCCAGTGAGAAGACCGCCGCGGAAAGCCCCTTTGGCGAGGCCTTCCGATGGGTCGCCACACCGGTGCTCGAAGGCACCATGTCGATGGCCGAGCTGATGCCGCGTTTGCGTGACGGCAGCGCGCAGCAGATGGAAGCCTTCATGCTGGAGGTCTATGGTGACTTTCCACGCAAGTACCAGGCCGCCTTTGGCGGCTTCCTGAAGACTGCGGAGCAGGGCGGCAACCTGCTGTACCACTGCACCGCGGGCAAGGATCGTACCGGCTTTGCCTCGATGCTGCTGCTAGCCGGCCTGGGCGTGGAGCGTGGCATCATCATGGCCAACTACCTGGAATCGAATCACTGGAATCAGGGCTTCAACCAGAAGATGAGCGCCGGCGCGGCGCAGTTCGGCGTCGATCCCGCGGTGATGTGGCCGCTGCTGGCGGTGAAGCCCGCTTACCTGGAAGCTTCGATGCAGGCCATCGAGCAGGACTACGGCGGCATCGATGCCTACCTGGGCGACGTGCTCAAGGTGGACGCCGGACGCTTGCGCCAGGCCTATCTCGTACGCGCTTAGCGATCCTTGCCGCCCAGGAGCACTACGCTCGTGCGTGGTGCTCCATCATGATGCGCGCGGTATTGAGCGCGATCATGCCTTCCTCGTCGGTAGGCAGTACCAGGACCGGCACGCGGCTGTTGTCGCGGCTGATGCGCTGGCGGTTTTCGTTGTTGGCGCCGGCGTCCAGGCTGATGCCAAACAGATCCGCCAGCCGCGCGCAGATCTTCTCGCGCACGGGAGGCGAGTTGGCGCCGATGCCGGCGGTGAACACCAGCGCATCCAGGCCGCCCAGCGTGGCCGCCAGCTTGCCAATTTCCTGCGCCGCGCGGTAGGCGTAGAAATCAATCGCCAGGCGCGCGCGCGGCGCGTCGCTGGCCAGCAGGGCGCGCATGTCGCTGCTGACGCCCGACAGTCCCTTCAGCCCTGACTCCTGGTACAGCATTGTCTCGATATCCTTGGTGCTCATGCCTTGCTGCGACAGCCACAGGATGGCGCCGGCATCGATGGCGCCGCAGCGCGTGCCCATCGGCAGGCCGTCGAGCGCGGTCAGGCCCATGGTGGATTCCACGCTGCGCCCGTCGCGCATGGCGCACAGGCTGGCGCCGTTGCCCAGGTGCGCCACGATCACGCGGCCCTGTGCCAGGTCGGGCGCGATCTGCTGCAGGCGGCGCGCGATGTATTCGTAGGACAGGCCGTGAAAGCCGTAACGGCGGATGCCGCGTTCGAAGTATTCATACGGCAGCGCCAGCAGTTGCGCCAGCGGGTCGTGCCCGGCGTGAAAGGCGGTATCGAAGCAGGCGACCTGCAGCAGCGCCGGCACGGCGGCGCGCACCGCGCGGATCGCCGTGAGGTTGTGCGGCTGGTGCAGCGGCGCAAGCGGGATCAATGCTTCCAGCTTGGTTATGACGTCGTCGTCGATCTTCACGGCAGCGGAGAAATCCGCGCCGCCATGCACCACGCGATGGCCGATCGCCACCGGCGGCGCATCGCGCAGCCCGATGCTGAGCACCAGCCGGATCAGGCGGAAGGCCGCGTCGTGATCGGCCACCTGCGCCACCGGAAAGCGTTCGTCCGCGACAATGCGGCCGTCCGCCATGCTGGCGCTCAGGCGCGGCGACACGCCGATGCCCTCGATCTGCCCGTGCGCGCTGAGCACCGGGTTGATGTCGGCATTGGCGTGCGCGGCCTCGGGCACGGCGTACACCGAGACCTTGACGCTGGAGGAGCCGGCGTTGACGACGAGGATGGTGGGATGGGTGGCGCTCACGCTGGCAAGCCTCCTTGTGACGGTGACGTTGACTGTGACGTTGACTGTGATGGTGGTCGAGACGGCGGAGCGTTCAGACCTTGCTGGACGCCTGGCCAGTGCGGCGCGCATGCGCCAGCAGCACGGCAATCGCGCAACTGCCGATGCGCGCGCGCACGCTGTCGGCGCGGCTGGTGACGATGATGGGCACGCGCGCGCCCAGCACGATGCCGGCGGCTTCGGCGTTGGCCAGGAAGGTGAGCTGCTTGGCCAGCATGTTGCCGGCTTCCAGGTCGGGCACGAGCAGGATGTCGGGATCGCCCGCGACCTCGGAGACGATGCCCTTTGTCACCGCGGCTTCATGGCTGATCGCGTTGTCGAACGCGAGCGGGCCGTCGAGGATGCCGCCTTCGATCTGGCCGCGCCGGCTCATCATGCACAGCGCGGCCGCGTCGATGGTGGAGGGGATCTTGTCGGTCACGGTTTCCACCGCTGAGAGGATGGCCACCTTGGGGCGCTCGATGCCCAGCACGCGCAGCAGATCGATCGCGTTGCGGCAGATGTCCGCCTTGTCGTTGAGCGTGGGAAAGATATTGACGGCGGCGTCGGTGATGAACAGCGGCTTGTGATAGCTCGGCACGTCCATGGCAAACACATGCGAAAGGCGCCGCCCCGTGCGCAGGCCAGTGGTGGACGCGGTGACTTCATGCAGCAGCTCATCGGTGTGCAGGCTGCCCTTCATCAGCAGCTCGGCCTCGCCCGCGCGGACTGCCGCGACGGCGCGCGCGGCGGCGGCATGGCTGTGCGGCACGTCGATCAGCACGCTGTCGCCAAGGTCCAGCGCATTGGCGTCGGCCACCTGGCGGATGCGTGCTTCGGGCCCGATCAGCAGCGGCACGATCAGGCCGAGGCTGGCCGCCTGCAGCGCGCCGCCGAGCGAGGAAGCATCGCAGGGATGCGCCACCGCGGTGGGAATGGCGGGCAAATCCTGGCAGCGCGCCAGCAGGACGGAGTACTTGTCGGGCGTGTGGGTCATCGGCGTTCCGGTGCGACGGGGTTGCGGTGCGACCGCGCGGACATGCTGCGTCGCGCAAAAAACAATGGCCAGTATAGGTGATGTTTCCTTCGGCACGATGACATTGGCGCGCGCCTTGCGCCAGGTCACGCCGGCCGCGGATCCGCCCATGCTGCGGGTTGTCAAGCACGATGCGGGCTGGTAGATTGTGCCGTGCTGCAGGGCAGCAATTCCGTGCGATCGCCTGGAAACGACTGCCTTCAGCGCCACACCGTAGAACGCAGAACGTAGAACGTAGAACGCAGAAGGGGAAGCCGAGTGAATGCACGTGATCCCGCCATCCATGCTGGCAGCGCCGCCGCCGGCATGCCACCGCTTTTGTCCGATGCGTGGTCCTACGCGCATGACGCCTGGCAGCGCGCCATCCTGTTGCTCGACATCCTGCGCGAGCGCGGCAACCAGACCTTCGAGCACGAGCGCGAGGGCATGCCGCCGGTGCTGGTCTTCGAGCACGAGGTGGTGATCGACGCGCGCACGCTGGCGCAACCCGCCAACTACGCGCTGCTGCGCATACTGCCGCCGGCCGGCATCGTCACCGACGACACCAAGCGGCCCTTCGTGGTGATCGATCCGCGCGCCGGGCATGGCCCTGGCATCGGCGGCTTCAAGATCGACAGCGAGATCGGCATCGCGCTGCGCAGCGGCCATCCCTGCTACTTCGTCACCTTTTTTCCGCTGCCTTGCCCGGGCCAGACCATCGAGTGCGTGGCGCGCGCCGAAGCGCTGTTCCTGCTCACCGTGGCCGAGCGCCATCCGCAAGCGCAGGGCAAGCCGTTCGTGATCGGCAACTGCCAGGGCGGCTGGGCGCTGATGATGCTGGCGGCCGCCGCGCCGGAACTGGTCGGCCCCATCCTGCTGGCCGGATCGCCGCTGGCCTACTGGTCGGGCGTGCGCGGGCGCAACCCGATGCGCTACAGCGGCGGGCTGCTGGGCGGCTCGTGGCTGTCGTCCTTTGCTTCGGATCTCGGCAATGGCCGCTTTGACGGGGCCTGGCTG
Source organism: Cupriavidus sp. MPR-AND1C (assembly GCF_058809705.1). NCBI lineage: Bacteria > Pseudomonadati > Pseudomonadota > Betaproteobacteria > Burkholderiales > Burkholderiaceae > Cupriavidus > Cupriavidus sp. MPR-AND1C. Next base: position 8,319 of record NZ_JBXASU010000138.1, read on the forward strand.
GTGCAGAATTTCGAGCAGCTCAATCCGTCCAACACGTACTGGAAAAAGCTCTACGACGTCTATGCGCAGGTGGATACGGAGCGCGAGCGCTTCCTGGCGTTCGAGCGCTGGTGGGGCGGGCATTTCCTGCTCAACCGCGCCGAGATCGACTGGATCGTGCAGAACCTGTTCGTTGGCAATCACCTCACGGCCGGCGAGGTGCGCAGCGCGGATGGCAGCGTCGCGGTGGACCTGCGCAATGTGCGCTCGCCCATCGTGGTCTTTGCTTCCTGGGGCGACAACATCACGCCGCCGCAGCAGGCGCTGAACTGGATTCCCGATCTCTACGCCAGCGTCGACGAGATCGTCGCCAACGATCAGGTCATCGTCTACTGCCTGCATGAAAAGGTCGGGCATCTCGGCATTTTCGTCTCGGCCGGCGTGGCCAATCGCGAGCATACCGAGCTGTTCTCGGCGCTGGACCTGATCGACGTGCTGCCGCCCGGGCTGTACGAGGCGCGCATCGAAGACATCGCGCCGGGCACCTCGCACCTGGAACTGATCGAAGGCCGCTACCTGGTGCGCTTCGAGCGCAGGACCATCGACGACATCCTCGCGCTGGACGATGGCCGTGACGACGAGCGTGCGTTCGAGGTGGTGCGCCGCGTGGCCGAAGTCAATCAGCGCCTGTACGACACGTTCGCCTCGCCGGCGGTGCAGGCCGCATCCAACGAGCTGAGCGCTTACGCGATGCGGCAGGTGCATCCGGCGCGGCTGGAGCGCTCGCTGGCGTCGGACGCGAATCCGTGGATGGCGTGGATCGCCGCGCTGGCGCCGTCGGTGCGCGAGGCGCGCCAGCCGGTGGCGCCGGACAATCCCTTCGTCACGCTGGAGGGCGCGGTGTCCGACACCATCGTGCGCACGCTCGACGCGTGGCGCGACCAGCGCGATGCCTTCCAGGAACAGCTCTTCGAGGCGTTGTACCAGTCGCCATGGCTGTCCGCGCTGATGGGCTTCTCGCCTGGCGCCGAAAAGCGCGGCCCGCCACCGCTGAGCGCAGCGCTGCGCCAGGAACTGGCCGCGCGGCGCATCCATGAGGCCGAGGCGGGCATCGAGCAGGGTACGCCGCTCGATGCCTTCATGCGCATCCTTTGCTTTGTGGCGGACGAGAACACCAGCATCGAGGAGCGGCCTTTCAACCTGATGCGGCAGATGGCGCGCGAGCACCTGGAGCAGCAGCCGGACATCGCCACCGTCAAGGCCGCGGTCAGGCGGCAGAGCATGATCGTGGGGCTGGACGCCGGGCGGGCCGTGGCCGCGCTGCCGCTGCTGGTGCCGGACAGCGCGCTGCGCCATCGCATCATGATGGCGATCCATCGCATCGTGACCGTGGTGGGGCCGCTCGAAGGCGCCCGCCTGGCGCGCTACCGCGAGGTGGCGCGCGTGCTGGGCACCGATCATACGGTGCGGCAAACTGTGCAGCCCGCCACCGCAGCGCCCGTGGCGCCCGCACCCGTGGAAACGCCGCGCATGGTGCGCGAAGCCGCTTCGCCGGAAGCCAGCGCACGCGTTCGCAAGGCAGGCACGGCGGTGGCCAGCGCGGCCAAGCCCGGCAAGGTCGCCAAGCCGCGCAAGGCGGTCAGGCCTTCGGCGCGGCGTAACGCCAAGACAGGCACCTGAACCAGGCGGGCATAAGCCGGCGCCGTCAGGGCGCGCATTCACGAAGCGAGGGACATCATGGTGCAAGTACCCAACCCCCCATTGCTGGGCGCGCGCGTGCTGGTGGTCGGCGTGGCCAACGCGGAGTCCATCGCGTGGGGCTGCGCGCGGGCCTTCCGCGAGCTTGGCGCTGAACTGGCAATCACCTATCTCAACGAAAAGGCCTACCCGCATGTGGCGCCGCTGGCTGAATCGGTGGGCGCGACGATCCTGATGCCGCTCGACGTGGAGGACGCGGGCCAGGAGCAGGCGCTGTTCGAGCGGATCACCCGGCAATGGGGCCAGCTCGACGTGCTGGTGCACTCGGTGGCCTTCGCGCCCAAGGACGACTTGCAGGGCGGGCTGCTCAATGCGTCGGCGGCCGGCTTCGCGCGCGCCATGGACGTGTCCTGCCATTCCTTCGTGCGCCTGGCGCGGCGCGCGGTGCCGCTGATGCGCGAGGGCGGCAGCCTGTTCGCCATGAGTTACGAGGGCGCCAACCGCGTGGTGCCGAACTACAACCTGATGGGCCCGGTGAAGGCGGCGCTGGAGGCCTCCTGCCGCTACCTGGCGCACGAGCTCGGCCCGAGCGGCATCCGCGTGCACGCCATTTCGCCGGGGCCGCTCAAGACCCGCGCGGCGTCCGGGCTCAAGGATTTCGAGCAATTGCTGGCGGATGCCGCGGGCCGTGCCCCGCTGGGCGAGCTGGTCGACATCATGGATGTCGGTTTTGCCACCGCCTACCTGGCGACGCCCTACGCGCGCCGGATTTCCGGCAACACCGTGTACGTGGACGGCGGCGCGCACATCATGGGCTGACTGCCGCCACGGGCGCAATGCGCGGCCCGCGGCCCACGGCCCGCCTCGGGCCGCCTACAATGAGCTAGACAACGGAGGCACGCGCTGCCCGCCACGTGCGCGCCGCCTCATATCGGGAGCAAGACATGAAGGTACTCATCCGGGGCCTGCACCGCGATGTGACCGAACAGATGCTGCGCGACAAGCTGGCGACCTACGCACCGGTGACGTCCGTGGAACTGATGCGCGAGGGCGATCCGAACCACCCTTGGGCCTGGGTCAACCTGGATATCGATGCTTTCACCGCGTGGCGCCTGCTGCGCCAGCTGGATCGCCAGTACTTCGCCGGCAGCATGATGCGCTGGTATATCCCGGCCCACCAGGGTTGACGCGCTGGCAAGATGAGACCGGGCGTGTGCCGCGCGCCGCCATGCTTTGGCATTAAGATAAGCACCTTCTGCCACTTTGCTGCGCTGCCACGCGGTAGCGCCATTCCCGCATGCTAGAACTCGATGGTGCGATCTGGTTTCGCTCGGGCTCCCAGGACTGGGGCGGGCGCGAACGCATCGCCCTGCTGGCCGCGATCGGCGAGCACGGCTCGATCACCGCCGCCGCCAAGGCGGTCGGGCTGAGCTACAAGGGCGCCTGGGATGCCATCGACGCGATGAACAACAGCGCGGGCGAGCCGCTGGTGGTGCGCGCCGCCGGCGGCAAGGGCGGCGGCGGCACCGTGCTGACCGAGCGCGCCGCCAGCCTGATCCGCACCTACCGCGCGCTTGAGCACGAGCACCGGCTCTTTATCGAACACCTTGCCAGCCTCGGCAACGTCAGCGAGACGGCGCAGGACGATCTTCACCTGATGCGGCGTTTCATGATCAAGACCAGTGCGCGCAACAAGCTCTTCGGCAAGGTGGCCGCGATCCGCGGCGGCGCCGTCAACGACGAGGTCACGCTGTCGCTCGCGGGCGGCCAGCACGTGGTAGCCACCATCACCCACGAAAGCGTGGAGACGCTGGGCCTCGTGCCCGGCGCCGAAGCCTTCGCGCTGATCAAGGCTTCCTCGGTCCTGCTGGGACTGCCTGACCCCGGGCTGCGGCTCTCGGCGCGCAATCAGTTGCCTGGCAAGGTGACCCGTGTGCTGCCGGGTGCCGTCAATGCCGAGGTGGCGCTGGAACTGGATGGCGGCGGCACCGTGGTGGCCGTTGTCACCAACGACAGCGTGAGCGCGCTGGGGCTCGCCGAGGGCAGCCGCGCGCTGGCGATCTTCAAGGCGTCGAGCGTGATCCTGGGCACCATGGGCTGAGCCAGCCTCAGACCGCACGCGCCGAGACGGGCGCGTACACCTGTGGATGCCCCTTCACGGGCGCGGCGCCAAAGATGCGGCCTTCGCGCACTTCCAGCACGTGGTCGCCGAGCGCTTCCACGTCGTCGGGGTCGTGCGAGATCACCAGCATGGGCACTTCCAGGCTGGCCTGCAGCGCGCGCAGCTCGGCGCGCATGCGTACGCGCAGCGCCGGGTCCAGCGCGGAGAACGGCTCGTCCAGCAGCACGATATCGGGCCGCGCTGCCAGCGCGCGCGCCAGCGCGGCGCGTTGCTTCTGGCCGCCGGAGATCTCGCCGGGATAGTTGCCGGTGATCGCGCCAAGGCCAAACGCATCGATCCAGCGCTGCGCTTGCGGGTGGTGCGCGTTGCGGCGCGGGTTGCGCCAGCCCCGCTCCAGCCCGAAGGCGATGTTCTGCGCGACCGTCAGATGCGGGAACAAGGCGTAGTCCTGGAACAGGTACGCCACGCGCCGCTCCTGCGGGCGCACGTTGACATGTGTCTCGCTGTCGAACAGGGTGCGGCCGTTGAGCACGATGCGGCCGCTGTCCGGCGTGAGCAATCCGGCGATGGCGCGCAGCGTCAGGCTCTTGCCCGCGCCGGAGGGGCCAAACAGCGCAATGCGCTTGCTTGCCGAATCGAAGGCGATATCCAGCCCGAACCTGCGGTCGGCGGAACCGAGCTGCTTGCGTACGGTGACTTGCATGGTCATGGCGGCCTACCGGTACATTTTGCGGGTGGGCGGCACCAGCCGCCCGGCGGCCACCAGCAGCACCACGCAGGTGAGGGACGTGACCAGCACCAGCAGGTTGGCGGTGTTGTCGTCGCCGGCCTGCACGGCTTCGTAGATGGCAACCGACAGCGTTTGCGTGCGCCCGGGCAGGTTGCCCGCCACCATCAGCGTGGCGCCGAACTCGCCCAGCGCGCGGGCAAAGGCCAGCAGCACGCCAGCGATGATGCCACGCGAGGCCAGCGGCAGCGTCACGCGAAAGAAGATGCCGGCCTCCGGCGTGCCGAGTACGCGCGCGGCGTCCTCAAGCTGCGAGTCCACCCCTTCGAAGGCGGCGCGGGCCGACTTCAGCACCAGCGGGAAGGCCACGATGGTGGAGGCCAGCACCGCGCCTTGCCAGGTAAAGACCAGTTCGATGCCGAGCCGGCCGAGCCACTCGCCGAACACGCCGCGGCGCCCGACCAGCACCAGCAGGTAGTAGCCGAGCACGGTGGGCGGCAGGACCAGCGGCAGCGTGAGCAGGGCGTCGACCACGTCGCGCGCGGCCGATTGCCAGCGCGACAGTGCAAAGGCCGCGCCCACGCCCAGCACGGCATTGAGCACGGTGGCCCAGCCCGCCACTTTGAGCGACAGCGACAGCGGGACCCAGACAGCTTCCAGGGAGGTCATCAGCATAAACGCTTGCCGGCGGAGCCAGGCAGGCGGCAAGGTGGATTCAGGTTGGCGGCGCGCCCGGGCGCCGGGGCTGGGGGCAAGGATCAGGGATTATGGCTTACGGCTTACGGTTTGAGAAAACCATACCTGGCCAGCACCGCTTGCCCTTCCGGCGAGCTCACGTAGCCGAGGAATGCCGCGGCCTGCTCGGGCTGCCTGGTGTGCGAGGTGATGGCGATCGGATACGTGACCGGCTGGCGCGTCGGCACCCGCAGCGCCACCTTGACCTTGTCCGGCATGATCGCCGCATCGGTGGCGAACACGAAGCCGGCATCGACTTCGCCACGGGCCACGTAATCCAGGCTCTGGCGCACGTTTTGCGCCATCACGCCCTTGGCCGAGACCGCCTCCCACACGCCCGCTCCTTCCAGCGCGCCCTTGGTATAGCGGCCCACCGGCACCGACGCCGGGTTGCCGAAGGCCACGCGCTTGAACTCGGGGCGGGCCAGGTCCTGCAGCTTGCCCACGTCCAGCTTGCTGTCGGCCGGCAGGATCAGCGCGAGCTGGTTGGCGGCGAAATCGCGGCGCGACGCAGGCTGCACCACGCGTTCGGCCACGGCCTTGTTCATTGCGTCCTGGTCGGCCGAGGCAAACACATCGGCCGGCGCGCCGTTGACGATCTGCTGCATCAGCACGTCGGAGGCGCCGAAGTTGAGGATCACCTTGGTCTGGGGGTGCGCGCGTTCGTAGGATTCGGCGAGCGACTTGAATGCATTGGTCAGGCTGGCCGCGGCGGAGACCACCAGGTCCGCGCCAAAGGCGGCCGGGGCGGATAGCGCCAGGGTGGCGGACAGCAGCAGGCCGGCCGCCAGCGAGGCGCGTCGGGCGCCGCGCGGCTGGCGGGACTGGGCAGGCAACGCAGCGGAGGTCTGGAGCATGGGCATGGAGGGGGGG
>NZ_JBXASU010000139.1:0-14318 GCF_058809705.1 Cupriavidus sp. MPR-AND1C
AGCCCGGTCTCTTCCAGCGTGACCGCCACCTGGGCCAGCAGCGGTCCCTGCGAGGTGCCGTTGACGAACCAGTCGTAGATCTGCTCCGCGATCAGCGAGGGCATGGAGAAGAAGAACGGGTCGATCCAGTGCAGCCGTCCCGCCAGCTCCCAACCGCCCAGCGCCACCACCAGCAAGGCGATGCGCAGGGTGATGATCAGTTGGCGGCGCCGGCGCATGGCTAGCCTGGCCTCCCGTTCAAAGACGTCGAGTTCGTCGGCAAGGGCCGTGTTTGCTTCCATGTTCATTGGTATCGGTATCGGTGTCGGTATTGGCATTCACATTGGCCGCGTTCGCGGCGCAGCATCAGTCGATGTGGACTTCCTCGCGCAGATCGGCCCAGATCTCGCGCGACAGTTCGACAAAGTGCTTTTCGTAGCGGATCTCCGACGTCACGCGCGGGCGTGGCAGGTCGATCTCGTAGACACGCTTGAGGGTGGCCGGACGCGCGGTCAGCACGAAGACCCTGTCAGCCATGGCAATGGCTTCTTCCAGGTCGTGCGTGACGAACACCACCGAGCCGGCGTTCTGCGACCAGAGCTGCAGCAGCTCGTCCTGCATCAGCGTGCGGGTCTGCATGTCCAGCGCGCTGAATGGCTCGTCCATCAGCAGGATCTGCGGATTGTTGATGAAGGTCTGCGCCAGCGCCACGCGCTTGCGCATGCCGCCCGACAACTGATGCGGGTAGTGGTTGCTGAACTTGGCCAAGCCGACCTTGCGCACCCATTCCTCAGCCAGGCCATAGGCCTGGTCGCGGGGGGGGCCGGCGCCGCGGAACAGCGGCCCGGCCGCCACGTTGTGCAGCACCGAGCGCCACGGGAAGACCGCATCGGCCTGGAACACGAAGCCGATGCGCGGATCGATGCCGGTCACGCGTTTGCCCATCAGGCGCACCTCGCCGGTGCTCGGCTTGAGCAAGCCGGTGATCAGGCTCAGCGTGGTCGATTTGCCGCATCCCGTCGGCCCGACGATGGCGACGAACTCGCCCTTGCCCACACGCATGGAGAAGTCGCGCAACGCCACGGTGGCAGTGCCATCGGGTGCGATGAAGCGGCAGGAGACGCGCTCGAATTCGATGGCCGGCGCATCTTGCGGCACGGTATTGGTCATGAGGTTTCCTTGCAGTGCGCGCGCCGGCGGCGCGAACCGGTTATTCGCCTGGTGCCTCACCTGGCGACGTGGTCGACGAACTCGTTGGTGAACGTGCGGCCCAGTTCGATGTGCTTGCCCTTGACAGTCGGATCGAACGAGGAGAGCACCTTGAGCACCGTTTCGGGGCCGCCGGCGGGCATCCTGCCGTCGTCCGTGAACATGGGCAGCGAGGCCCCCAGGGCCTTGACGTAGAGCTCGCGGTTATTGCCGTAGTAGTCCTTGGGCATCTTCTGCGCGATCTCCTCGGCGCTGTGGGCTTTGATAAAGCGCATGGTCTTGACGAAGGCGCGCGCCAGCTTCTGCACCTGGTCCTTGTGCCCCTCCACCCAGGCGCGCTGCATATAAAGGCTGGAGGCCGGATAAAGCCCGCCCAGTGCCTGGGTGGTGCCCTCGGCCGTGCGCATGTCGACCAGCACCTGCGCCTCGCCGGTCTTGAGCAATTGCGAGATAGTGGGCTCGGTGGTCATGCCGGCATCGATGCGGCTCTGGCGGATCGCAGCCATGAAGCTGTTATCGGCGCCGACCGGCAGCACCGTGTACTGGCTCGGCGCCACCCCCGCCTTGAAGGCCAGGTACTGCGTCAGGAAGTTGGTCGACGAGCCCAGGCCGGTCACGCCGAGCGTCTTGCCTTTCACATCGGCCATGCTCTTGATCTGGCCGGCCGCACGCGTGGCCACCATCTCCACCTCGCCCGGCACCTTGCCGAACACCACCACGGCCTCTACTTCCTTGCCCTTGCTCTGCAGGTCAATGGTGTGATCGTAGAAGCCCACCACGCCCTGCACCGCGCCGGCCAGCAGTTCGTTTTCGGCGTCGACCCCGGCCGGCTGCGAGAGGATCTCGACGTCGAGCCCCTCCTCCTTGAAGTAGCCCAGCTGCTCGGTCAGCCTGGCTGGCAGGTAGATGATCTTGGTCGCGCCGCCCACCATGATCGACAGCTTTGCGTCGGCCGCGTGCGCCGTGTGCGCGGCCGCAAGTGCTGCAAGTGCCGCAGAGGCCACGGCAAGCATGCCCTTCCTGTATGCATTCATCTTTGTCTCCCTTGTTTTGCTGGCGCCAGGCCTTGGTGGCCGGGGCATGATTGGGCTCTGATTACGGCGTGCCTCCGCGCTCGCCGGGGCCACAGCGCGGGGCTCGAAGCATTCTAGGCAGCGCAAACCTTCACGCAGCTTTCGCCGCATCTCAGGGAATATCCCGATGCGGTGCAGCGTCCGCGCCATGGCGGGCAGTGGTAAAAGGAGACCCCGGCAACAGCAGGTCCTCACCAGAGCGGTTCATGAAGGTATTGCTGATCGAAGACAATGCTTCGCTCATCCACTGGCTCGCGAGGCTGCTGAAGGAAGAGCGCTTCATGGTCGATACCGTGCTGGACGGCGAATACGCCGATCAGTTGCTGCAGACGCAGAGCTACGACGTGGTGCTGCTAGACCTGCAGATCCCGCGCCTGGCCGGCAAGAGCGTATTGCGCCGGCTGCGCGCGCGCCGCAACAACGTGCCGGTGCTGGTGGTGACGGCAAGCGCCTCGGTCGACGAAAAAGTGGAGTGCCTGGGCCTGGGCGCCGACGACTACCTCGTCAAGCCTTTCGAAGTGCGGGAACTGGTCGCGCGCATCAAAGCCCTGGCGCGGCGGCAGACGGGGGAAAAGCAGGCCGAACTGGTTTGCGGCGATCTCACCTACAACACCGACACGCGGCAGTTCTATGTCGCGGGCGAGCTGCTTTCGCTGCGGCTGAAAGAGCACACCGCGCTGGAAATCCTGATGATGCGGCTCGGCAAGACCGTGTCCAAGGCGAGCCTCATGTCGGGCGTGTATTCACTCGACGAGGAGCCCAGCGAGGACGCCATCGAGATCTATATCCATCGCATCCGCAAGAAGCTCGAGGGCTGCCAGGCCACCATCATGACGCTGCGCGGCCTGGGCTACCTGCTGCAGCAAAAGCAATGATCCACAGCCTGCGCGTACGGTTGCTGCTATGGCTGCTGGTGCCGCTGGCGGCCTTTGTGGGCATCAGCAGCTATGCCGCGTACCTGAGTGCGGCCGATACCGCAAACCGCGTGCAGGACCGCGCGCTGCAAGCTTCGGCCGACGTCATCGCGGGCCACATCGCGTGGGCGGACGGACGCATCACGGTGCAGGTGCCGCCGTCGGCGCTGTCCCTGTTCGACTCGCCCTATGGCGACCAAGTTTTCTACAACGTGGTCGATGATCGCGGCCGGATCCTGGCCGGCAATCCGCGCTTCGAGCAGCCGCCGATGGCGGGCGCCGCCAGCCCCGTGTTCTACTCGTCCCGCTTCCAGTCGCAGCCGGTGCGGGTCGTGCAAGCCACCCGCACGATGTTCGACTCCGGCGAGGCCCGCAAGGTCACCGTCACCGTGGGGCAGACGCTGATCGGCAACCACGAGCTGGTTCGCAGCCTGCGCATGCCGGCGCTGCTGCGCGAAGTGGTGATGCTGGTGCTGGCCGTGGGGCTGGTGATGATCGGGCTCACTGTGGAGCTGAGCCCGCTGCTGCGCGTGAAGGACGAAGTGGCGGGACGTGACCCGATGGACCTGGTACCGGTGAGCGCGGTCGACCTGCCGCAGGAATTGCGGCCCATTGTCGAGGCGATCAACCAGTGCATCCAGCGCCTGAACGAATATGTGCGCCAGCAAAAGCGCTTTATCGCCGATGCCGCGCACCAGATCCGCACGCCGCTCGCGGTGCTGGGGGCACAGCTGGAGTTTGCCGCGCGGGTGGACGATGAAGCCAGGCTGCGCGAGATCCTCGGGTCGATGGAGACCAGCACGCAGGCCATGACCAACCTGGCCAACAAGCTACTGTTGCTGTCGCAGGCCGAAGCCGCGCGCAGTGCCGGTGCCGGTGCCGCGCAACAAGGCGCGGACCTGGTGCCGCTGGTGACCGCCGTGCTGGAAGACATGGTGGTGCTGGCGCAGCGCAAGGGCATAGACCTGGGTGCCGAGCTGGCGGTAGACAGTGCACGGGTGAGCGTCAACGCGTGGATGATGGCGGCCGTGGTATCGAACCTGGTCGACAACGCGATCCGTTACACGCCGGCGCAAGGCCAGGTCACCGTGGCCCTGACACTCGAGGCAGGAAATGCCGTCCTCGCGGTGAGCGACAACGGTCCCGGCATTCCCGCGGAAGCACGGCCCAAGATATTCGATCGTTTCTATCGCAACGCACTGCCGAACCAGGAAGGCAGCGGCCTGGGGCTGGCCATCGTCAAGGAGATCGTGCTGACGGCGCAAGGCCAGGTAAGCCTGAGCCCCGGCATCGGCGGGCGCGGCGTCACGCTGACGGTGCGCCTGCCTCTGGCCGCCTGAGTGCCGGCGCCGATGTCAGGCGGCGCGAAGCCAGGAAGCCAGCGCAGGCGTGCCGCCCTTAGTCCCTTAGTCCCTTAGTCCATCACCTTGCCGCGCTGCGCCTTGACCTGGCTGCGCTGGCTCTTGCCTTCGAGACGCCGCATCTTCGAGCCGAAGGTAGGCCGCGTGGCGCGGCGCGTGCGCGGCGGCGTAGCCACGCTGCGCACCAGGTCGTGCAGGCGCTGCACGGCCTCCTCCCGATTCATCTCCAGGCTGCGGTGTTGCTGCGCCTTGATCACCACCACGCCATCGCGCGTGATGCGGTGGTCATGCAACTGCAGCAGCCGTGCCTTGTGCCCTTCTTCCAGCGACGAGGCGCGGACATCGAAACGCAGGTGCACCGCATTGGACACCTTGTTGATGTTCTGCCCGCCCGCGCCTTGCGCGCGGATCGCGGTGATCTCGTACTCGGTGTGGGCGATGGTGATGTCGGGCTGCATGGCACGCATGATAGCAAGGGCCGGCGCGGCCCGCTCCCATGCGCTACCCATGCGCTAGCGGGCCGACGGCAGCTCGCCCCAGGCCACCAGGATTCGCTGGATGCTGCGCGCGTAAGCGTCGCGCTGGCCCGGCGATTCGGAGTGGTAGGCGCCAATGGCGCGCCAGGTGTTGCCATGCCTCACCATCTTTTGCTTTAGCAGCCAGGCGGCGACATAGACGTTGACGCACGAGTCGGTCAGCGCGCGGCTCGGCACCCCGTGGCGTGCCAGGTCATTGAAATGCACCGAGTTGATCTGCAACTGCCCAACGTCGATCGACCCATTCGCATTGCGGTTCACCGCGGCGGGATCGCCCTTCGACTCGAACCACGCGATGGCACGCAGCACCGACGGGTTGACGCCCTGGTAGGTGCCCGCCTGCTCGAAGCAATCCTGCGCACGGGCCGCACCATGGAACAGCAGCAGCAGCAAAATCGCCAGCAAGCTGCCGGCAAGCCCGCGGTACTGGCGCGGGCCGACCGCCTTCGTATGGGCGTTAGCGGACACGATTGATGCCCTCGCTTGCCAGGCGTTGGCGATGATCTTCAGCCAGCCCGGGCGGCGACGACTGCTGCAGGGCCAGGTCGAGCTGATGTCCGATCGTGTCCAGGTATGCACGCGAGGTGTCGGAGACTATCAGGCGCACCACCGGCGCGAGGCTCTTGCGTTCCTGCGCGGGCAGCGCTTTCATCCTGGCCCGGGCGGTGTGGCCCACGCGCGGCGCGCTGAGCTCGTCACTGCCGCTCGCGGGCGGCAACATGGCCAGGGTCGGCAGCGGTGGATAGACCTTGTCCGCCGCCGGCGCGGCTGCCGGCAAGGCAGGACGGACATCGGCGCCAGGCTCGGTGGCAAGGGCCGGCATGGCCAGCGCCAGGCTGACGGCAAACAGGGTGAGGCGGTGCATCGGCTGCTGCTCCTTGTTGCGGTGTTATTGCGGCGTTATTGCGGCGTTATTGCGATTGCGCCGTCTTGATGGTGACGCTGTACGGCTGGCTCGTGCCGGCCGTCAGGTTCTCGAGGTGGACGGCGGTGGTGCGCTGTGCCGGTACACCCTTCCAGATCGCCTGGTTGAGGTAGGGCAGGTCCTGGCCGAGCGCGGTGACGACGACGGTCGCCGGCTGCTTCTGCCGGGCCGCCAGCGCGCCGGCCTTGGCAAGCACGGCCGCGAGTTGCGCATCGCGCGCGCCAAGCGCATCGGGCGGGATCACGAAGCTCGCAATCGTGCTCTGCGGCGCCGGCGCGTCCGCCGTCGCAGAGGCAGGCAGTTGGGCACAACCCGCCAGCGCGAGCAAGGCTGCCGAGCCGGCCAGCGGCATCGCCAGGCACGTTGCCCACGCGCCCTGCAACCGAGAGTGAGCAACGGCCCGGCGCGTGCGCTCGCGGGGCACTTTGTCTGCGATATTGCACATGGAATGGCTTCCCTAGGCGTTTGATGCGGGCCATTTACGCATTGGGCCGATCGGGCGAAAAGGCGCAATTAAGGGGAGAAAATGCTTCTGTTTGCGGATTGACAGTGCCTTCCACCGGGCAGCCGTAGCGCGCGCAAGCGCGGCTACGCGCCGGGCATGACACTTTCCGGGAAGACACGTGCTCGACAAGCCGCGCAGCGCGAAGATGAAATGCATCATGCGCCATACCGTGCGCTCCGCCGGAAATTGCCCGCGACGGTTCCCCCGCAGCCCGAAACCTGCCCAGGCACGCGCAGCTGTATCACCGGCACAACGCGCGCAGCAGCTGGAACCGGCTCAGCCCGGCAACCTCGGCGAGTTCGGCCTGGAAACGGGTCTGCGGCGCGCCAACGTCACCGGGCTGCAGTGGTCGCAGGTGGATCTGGTGCGGCGTGTCGCCTTGATCCACCCGGACCAAGCCAAGGCGCGCAAGGCGATCACCGTGCCGTTGTCGAACTGGGAGGCTGGGAAACGATGGAGATGGTGCAACGCTATGCGCACCTGTCGGCGGACCACCTGGCGCAGTGGGTGGCGCCCCTGACTGAGGTGCCTGCGCTGAAGTTAGGTGCAGTCGCGCTTCGCAGGAATAGGGCGAAACGCTGGAAACCGTTGTGGGGATTGGTGCGCCCGGCTGGGATCGAACCAGCAACCCCTGCCTTCGGAGGGCAGTACTCTATCCATTGAGCTACGGGCGCACAGGGTATGACGGGGTACAACGCGGGCAGCGCGCGAGTGCCGCTGCCGGAAAGGCGCATAGCATACCGTGTTTGGCGAAAGACGTCCACGCCGGGCTGAAAAGTGCGGCCAGATGACGTCTCTTGCAAGCCGCTTTTGCCTCCATGCGGTAAGTCTTTGGGGCTATAATCGCGAGTTATTTGTGTAAAAACGGGGCTGCGCAACATCCACATCAGGTCCGGGGATGATGGTGCCGCGCCCTGCTGGCTGGCCCGTTTCGGGGCAGTTGGCACCGGATAATAGTCCGATGCGCGCAATTGGCCAGGGGGAATTGGCCACCGAGCAAGCGGCCACATAAGCAGCCGATCGCGAGCGGCCACAGGTTTCCTGCAAAATTGAGAGTTGAGTATGAGCGACGTCCATAACGCACAAGACGAACACGAGTCTCCCATCAAAACCCCCAAGCAGCTGATCGCTGTGGTGATTGCCGCCTTCCTGGTGCCAATCATCGTGATCATCCTGCTGGTCAACTTTGTCGGACACGGTGCCAAGGAAGGCGCGGGTTCCACCACTACCGTGGAAGCTGTCAATGACCGCATCAAGCCGGTCGCCTCGCTCGAGCTGAAGGACCCGAACGCACCGCGCGTCTTCAAGACGGGCGAGCAGGTCTATAAGGAAGTCTGCGCCGCCTGCCACGCCACCGGTGCTGCCGGCGCGCCCAAGTACAGCAACGCTGGTGACTGGGCTCCGCGTATCGGCCAAGGCTTTGACGGCCTGCTGAACTCCGTGCTGCATGGCAAGGGCGCCATGCAAGCCCGCGCCGGCACCACCGCCGACGACTACTCCGATTACGAACTCGGCCGCGCCGTGGTCTACATGGCCGACGCCGGCGGTGCCAAGTTCCCGGAACCGGCCGCGCCCGCCGCCGCTCCGGCTACCGCTGCTGCCTCGGACGCCGCGGCGCCTGCGGCAGCCGCTGCGCCGGCCGCTCCCGCAGCGGCACCTGCCGCCGCCGCACCGGCTGCCGCAGCTGCAGCCGCGCCGGCTTCCGCCGAAGTGGGCAAGAAGGTCTACGAACAAGTCTGCGCCGCCTGCCACGCAGCCGGTGTTGCCGGTGCGCCGAAGTTCGGCGACAAGGCAGCCTGGGCGCCGCGCCTGAAGGAAGGCATGGACGCCGTGCACGCGTTCGCCCTGAAGGGCAAGGGCGTGATGCCGCCGAAGGGCGGCTACGCCGGCCCCGACGCCGACGTGATGGCCGCAGTGGACTACATGGCCAACGCTTCGAAGTAAGCGCAAGCCGCTCTCAACAAAAAAGCCCGCGGCATGCCGCGGGCTTTTTGCTTTCCGGTGTGGCTTAAACCACGCGCGAGTAGCGCGTTGGCATCGGCAAAGGCGTACCTGCATCAGCGCTCCGGATGGCGGCGGGCTCTGTACGCCGGGCATCCTCGCGCAGGAAGCCGTCGAACACCATGGCCAGGCGGCGCACCAGCAAACGCCCCAGCGGCGTCACCTCGATGCGGCCAGGCTCACAACGCACCAGCCCGTCTTCGGCCAGCCGCGCCAGCTCCGCCAGCTCGTGCGCGAAGTGCACGGCAAAATCGATGCGGTGGCGTGCTTCGACCGCGGCGACATCCAGTACGCCATTGCACATCAGCGCGCCAATCACATCGCGCCGCAAGTGATCTTCGTCGCGCATGGCGAAGCCGCGCATCACGGGCAGCACGCCGGCGTCGAGGCTGCGGTAGTAGTCATCCAGCGTGCGGGCGTTCTGCACGTAGCGGCCCGCCACCGCGCCGATCGACGAGACGCCGAAGCCCAGTTGGTCATGGCCGGCATGGGTGGAATAGCCCTGGAAGTTGCGCTGCAGCCGGCCCTCGCGCTGGGCCACGGCGAGCGCGTCGTCCGGCAGCGCGAAGTGGTCCATGCCGATGTAGACATAGCCCGCGGCGGTGAGCTGCTCGATCGTGCCGACCAGGATGTCGAGTTTTTCTGCGGCTGCCGGCAGTGCGCGTTCATCGATGCGCCGCTGCGGCTTGAACACGTGCGGCAGGTGCGCGTAGCTGTACACGGAGAGCCGGTCCGGGCGCATCGCCAGCACCTGCTCCACAGTGGCGGCAAAACGCGCCGTGGTCTGGTGCGGCAGGCCGTAGATCAGGTCCATGCTGACCGAGCGGAAACCCAGCCGGCGCGCGGCGTCGACGACCGCCTGCGTCTCAGCTTGCGATTGCACGCGGTGGATGGCGCGCTGGACCTCGGCGTCGAAATCCTGCACGCCCAGGCTGATGCGGTTGAAGCCAAGTTCCGCCAGCAGCGCCATCTGCGCGTCGCCGATGCGGCGCGGGTCGATCTCGATCGAGTGCTCGCCCTCGGGCAGCAGGTGGAAGTGCTGGTGCAGCGCGTCCATGACACGGCGCATCTCGGCGGGATCGAGGAAGGTCGGCGTGCCGCCGCCCCAGTGCGACTGCACCACCTCGCGCCGCGTGCCGAGCTGCTGCGCCACCAGCGCCATCTCGCGCGCCAGGTAGTCCACGTAGCGGGCGCTGCGGCGGTGGTCCTTGGTGATGATCTTGTTGCAGCCGCAGTAGTAGCAGATGTTCTCGCAGAACGGCACGTGCACATACAGCGAAAGCGGCGCGGCGGCTTTGGCCGTGCTGGCCGTGTTGGCGGCGTGGGTGGCGCTAGCAGCGCAATCGGCCAGCGCCTGCTGGTAGTCCTGCGCGCCGAAGCCGCCGTGGAAGCGGTCCGCCGTCGGGTACGAGGTGTAGCGCGGGCCGTTGATATCCATGCGGCCCGCCAGCGCGCGAAAGTCCGACAAGGCATGCCGGTCCGGCGCGGCAGCGCCTGGTCCTGCCGGCTTGCCGGTGCAGGCGGCGCCACACTTGCCGGAGCAGGTGCGGGACTGGCTCGAGACGGCAACGGGAACGGACATTGCGTTGGGGAACGGGGCGGGGGCAGTCGCAGCCATGGGGCGGCCTTTGTCGTGGATTCGATGGCCCATCGTAGGGCGCGCCGCCCGCGCCTGCGTTGACCGGGGTCAAGCCGCGGCCCATGACATGCGGCGCGCCACGGCCCGGACATGCCCGGCGTCATGCCAGCGTCACCTGGATCGGATAGGCTGCGCGGCGCTCTCCCCAATCATGCCATTGCTCTGCACCTGGCCTCGCGGATTCCCATGCACGCTTCCTCCCTGATCGCCAACCCCGCACGGCCGCCGCGCCGCCGGGTCCTGGCCGCGCTTGGCAGCGCCATGCTGGCGCCTGCCTCTTTGCTGGCGCAGGCGCCACCACGCCGCCCGCTGGTGATCGGCCACCTGGTGGACCGGGGCGGTGCCCAGGCCGACCTGGCACGCGACTACCTGGCCGGGGCCAAAGTGATGTTCGATGCGGCCAACGCCGGCGCGCGCGAGCCTCGCGTGGTGCATGTGGTGCGCGAGGTCGACGCCGATCCGCGCGCGGCCACCGCGCAGGCGCTGTCGCTGGTTGACGGGGAGCGGGCTGAATTGCTGTTCGGCCCCAGCGATGCCTTGCTGCCAGTGCTGGCCGCCTCGCCCGAGCTGGCCCGGCGCGGCGTGCAGATCGTGGCGCCGTTGTCGGGGCTGTCGCTCGCGGCGGATCACGTCTGGTACACGCGGGCCGACTACCGCAGCGAGCTGGACGCGGCCATCCGGCAGTTGCGCAGCTATGGCCTCAAGCAACTGGTGCTGGCCGTGGCGCCGGATTTTGCGGCCGGCAGCCTGGCTAGCGGCACGCCGTGGCGGCGCCAGGCCGAGCAGGAGCCGGGACTGCAGGCCCTCACGCTGGATGCGGGCAAGGGCAGCGACGCCGGCGCGGTGGCGCAACGCATCGCCGCCGCGCGCCCGGCCGCGGTGATCGTGGCGGGCGATACGCTGGCCTATGGCAACCTCGGCCGCGCGCTGGCGGCGCGGGGCTGGTACGGGTTCCTGGTGGGATTGTCGGCGGTCAATTCGCTGGCGGCACGCGAGATTCTTGGCGCCGGCTACATCGGCGGCATCGTGCTGACGCAGATCGCCCCGGGGCCGCAGGACCTGACCCTGCGCGTGGTCAAGGAGCACGTGGGCCGGATGAAGCAGTTCCTGGACGAGCCCGCCTCGCCGGCCACGCTGGCCGGCTATATCGGCGCGGCCTGGCTGGTGCGCACGGCGCTGGCCGCGCCGCGCGGGGCCACCCCGGCGGACCTGCGGCGCGCGCTGCAGGCCCGTGTCGACGTGGGCGATTTCGTGCTGGATTTCACGCGCGGATCGCGCGGATCGCAGTATGTGCAGCTTGCGGCAATGGGTGGCGGCACGGCACGGTGAGCGGTAGCGCTGGCACCGGCCGCCCGCCGCTCAGGCGCGCGGCAGCACGATGCGCACCCGCAGGCCGCCCTCCGCCCGGTTGGCCAGGCTGAGCTCGCCGCCGTGGCGCGAGACGATATCGGCGGCGATCGACAGGCCCATGCCAACCCCGCCGGTGGCACGGTTGCGCGAGGATTCGAGCCGGTAGAACGGCTCCAGCACGCGCGCCATTTCCTCCGGCGGAATGCCGGGGCCGTTGTCACACACATCGATCATCACCCGCTCGGCGCTGTCTGCCAGTTCGATGCACGCGCTGCCGCCGTAGCGGTGCGCGTTCTCGACCAGGTTGACCACGGCCCGGCGCAGTTCGGCCGGATAGGCCAGCAGCGGCTCGGCGTCGCCAGACAAGGTGACGTCCTGGCCAATCTCCGTGGCATCGTCCACCACGGCCTGCAGCAAGGCATGCACATCCACCCGCTGGCGCGGTGCGGCGGCGCCGTCGCGCTCGCGCAGGTAATACAGGGTGGCATCGATCAGACCGTTCATCTCCGCGAGGTCCTGGCGCAGGCGATAGCGCACCTGGTTGTCGTCGACGCCTTCGATGCGCAGGCTCATGCGGGTGAGCGGGGTGCGCAGGTCGTGGGACACGGCGGCCAGGAAGCGCGATTGCTGTGCCAGCTGGGTGCGGATGCGCTGCTGCATGTGGTTGAAGGCCTTGGCTGCGGCGCGGGCCTCGGCCGGGCCGCTGTCCTCGTCCAGCGGCGGGGCATGCACGTCCTGGGCCAGCCGGCCGGCGCTGCTGGCCAGGCGCTGGACTGGCCTGGCCAGCAAGCGCGCACCCACCCAGGACGCGGCCACAATGGCGGCGAGCTGGAACAGCAGGCCCAGGCGGGGCGGCCCAAGACCGCGGGTCCGGCGCTGCCGGCGTGGCGGCACTGGCGCCCCAGCTCCGGCTTGGCCGTTGTCCGCGCGCGCCTCGGCATCCGGCGGCGGCGGGAACTCGCCCCGCTGCCCCTCTTCACCCGGGGGCGGGGGTGGCGGCATTTCGTCGCCGGGGACGAAGGTGAACCCGGTATGCCCCGGGCGCGGGAATACGCTCTCGATGACCGTGACGCCGAGCAGATGCACGGCCAGCATGATCGCGGCCATCACCAGGAACAGCCGGATGAACATGGAGTCGTGGCGGGCCACCCAGCCCGCGCGCTCAGGCTTCGACGGCGCCGGTGAAGACATAGCCCTCGCCTCGGACGGTACGGATCAGCGTCGGGTCGCGCGGGTCGTCGCGCAGCTTCTGGCGCAGGCGCGAAACCAGCAGGTCGATGCTGCGATCGAAGACGTCGAGATCGCGGCCGCGCGCCTGGTTGATCAGCAGCTCGCGATCCAGCACGCGGTTCGGGTGCTCGATAAACGCCAGCAGCAGCCGGAATTCCGCATTGGACAACGGCACCACGGTGTCCTCGCCATCCACCAGCTGGCGCAGCGTGGTGTTCAGGCGCCAGTTGCCGAAGCGCAGTTCGTGGCCGCCCGCCGCCGCCGGGCGCTTCACGCCGCCGCCCCGGGCACGGCGCAGCACGGTGTGGATGCGCGCCACCAGCTCACGCATCTCGAAGGGCTTGGTGACATAGTCGTCGGCGCCCACCTCCAGCCCGACCACGCGGTCGGCCAGTTCGGTGCGCGCGGTGAGCATGATCACCGGCAGGTCGCTGCGCTCGCGGATCTCGCGGCACAGCGTCAGGCCGTTTTCACCGCGCAAAGAGAGGTCGAGCACCACCAGGTCGTAGTCGCGCGTGGCCATGGCGGCGCGCATGGCAGCGCCGCCCTCGGCGCCGTCGGCTTCGATGCCAAAGGTGGATAGGTACTCGGCCAGCATGGAGCGGATCTGCGGATCGTCGTCGACGATCAGCAAATGAAGGGGCGAGGCGGGAGAATGGTCCATCGGGTTTCGTCGTGCTTTGCAGCGGTTCGCCGCGTCGTTCGCGGCAGGTTGGTGCGCCGGCAGGCCGGCATTGCAGCAGATTGGTGGGGCGGATCAGGGCGGCCCCGGCAAGCCGCCGCCGCCAGGGATTCACTCTACCAGCCCGGCGCGGCGGCCTGATAGGCAGGGTGTGGCCGCTTTGTACCGGGCTTGATACAAAGCGGCTCGCCCGGCGGCCCGCTTTGTACAGCATTGCTTCCGCGCGCTGACCAAGCGCTCAAGCAACAGCGGGCGGGCCTTTCTAATATGTCATGTCGTTATCCCGCCGCTTTTGTGCCTGCCAGTTCCCGACCGGCGGGCCACGGCCGCCCGGCTGCCCCCGCTATGCTTGAAGCCATCGGCATTACGTTGGCAATCCCGGGCCTCTCCCCGCATCACCTCCATGGAGAATCCTTGTGACCCAGCCCCAAGCCTTGCTGCCCCGCATCCGCGCCTTGCTGTCCCTTGCCGTGCTGTGCGGCGCCTGCGCCTTGACGCTGCCGGCGCACGCACTGCAGACCAGCCCACAGGTGGTTGCCGGCGCCGGCCGGCCAGTGGCGCCCACATCGCTGCGCGAAGCGCTGGCGCTCACGCCTGCCCAGGCCACCCTGTGGCAAGCCGCCCTGGATGCGGCGCGGGAAGCGCATGCCCACGCGCTGGAACTGCAGGCGCGCTTTATCCGCGAAGGTGGGGGCCCCGGTCAGCCGGAGGGGTCCGAGTCGTCGCTGCGCGCCCGCGCGGAGCGGGAAGACCGGCTGCACGATGCGCTCGACAAGGATCGCCGCGCCGCGCGCGATCGCTGGATTACATTTGAAGAGAGCCTGGATGCCGGCCAGCGCAGGCACCTGCACGACATGCCGGAGGGCCGCTTGGCGGTTCCGCCGCAGGGCACATTCGGCCCCGGCGCCCACCCC
>NZ_JBXASU010000140.1:0-14087 GCF_058809705.1 Cupriavidus sp. MPR-AND1C
CCCCTGCCCCAGGTTCCCCCCGATCATCGCATCCCCGGTACCACCGAACACGGCATTTCCCACAATTGCGCGCAAGTTGCCAAGAATAGAGGGTTAGAGACAATGAATCAGCAACAGCTCCTGGAGCAGTACGGCCCCCGCGAGGCCATGGAATACGACGTCGTCATCGTTGGCGGCGGCCCCGCCGGCCTGGCAACCGCCATCCGCCTGAAGCAGCTCGCCCAGGAAAAAGGCACCGAGGTCAATGTCTGCGTGCTGGAAAAAGGCTCCGAGCCGGGCGCCCACATCCTGTCCGGCGCCATCATGGACCCGGTTGCGCTCAATGAGCTGATCCCCAACTGGAAGGAACTCGGCGCCCCGCTGAACCAACCGGTCGCCGAAGACAAGTTCCTGTTCCTCAACGAAACCGGTTCCAAGGCCACGCCGTCCGCGCTGCTGCCGGAGTGCTTCCACAACCACGGCAATTACATCGTCAGCCTGTCCAACTTCACGCGCTGGCTGGGGCAACAGGCCGAAGGCCTGGGCGTTGAGATCTTCCCGGGCTTCCCTGCCGCCGAGGTGCTCTACAACGACGACGGCTCGGTCAAGGGCGTGGCCACCGGCAACATGGGCATCAACAAGGAAGGCGAGCCGACCGAGAATTTCCAGCTCGGCATGGAGCTGCACGCCAAGTACACCATCTTCGCCGAAGGGTCGCGCGGCCACCTGGGCAAGCAGCTGATCGCCAGGTACAAGCTCGACGACGGCAAGGATCCGCAAAGCTACGGCATCGGCCTGAAAGAGCTGTGGGAGATCGATCCCGCCAAGCACCAGCCAGGCCTGGTGGTGCACACCGCCGGCTGGCCGCTGGACCCGGCCACCTACGGCGGCTCCTTCCTGTACCACATGGAAGACAACAAGGTTGCCGTGGGCTTCGTGGTGGGCCTGGACTACACCAACCCCTGGCTCTCCCCGTTCGAGGAGTTCCAGCGCTTCAAGACGCACCCGGAAATCCGCACTTATTTCGAAGGTGGCAAGCGCATCAGCTACGGCGCGCGCGCCATTACGGCCGGCGGCCTGCTGTCGCTGCCCAAGACCGTATTCCCGGGTGGCGCCCTGGTCGGCTGCGACGCCGGTTACCTGAACGCCTCGCGCATCAAGGGCAGCCACGCCGCCATCAAGACCGGCATGATGGCCGCCGAAGCCGCCTACGATGCGCTGCAGGCCAACCGCCAGCACGACGAACTGACGGCCTACCCGACCGCCTTCGAGAACAGCTGGCTGCACAAGGAACTGCTGCAGGCAAAGAACTTCAAGCAGTGGTTCAAGAAGGGCCGCACCACCGCCACGCTGATGACCGGCATCGAGCAATGGCTGCTGCCCAAGCTGGGCATCCGCAATCCGCCCTGGACCCTCCACCGCGAGAAGCCGGACCACGTCTACCTCAAGCCAGCCGCCGAGTGCCAGCAGATCGTCTACCCGAAGCCGGACGGCAAGCTCACCTTCGACCGCCTCAGCTCGGTGTTCATCAGCAACACCAACCATGAGGAAAACCAGCCGGCCCACTTGACGCTCAAGGACGCGAGCGTTCCCGTCAATGTCAACTGGGACAAGTTTGCCGGCCCCGAAAGCCGCTACTGCCCAGCCGGCGTGTACGAATTCGTGCAGAACGACGACGGCAAGGAACGCCTGCAGATCAATGCGCAGAACTGCGTGCACTGCAAGACCTGCGACATCAAGGATCCCACCCAGAATATCGTCTGGGTAACGCCGGAAGGCGGCGGCGGCCCGAACTACGTGGGCATGTAAGTTCGCCGCAGGGCAAGCAAAACGGCACCGGATTCGGTGCCGTTTTCTTTGAGGCTCAGACCTGCGGGCTCGACGTCGCGGGCGACGTCAGTGAATCATGATAGAGCGGCTTGTCGTCGGCCACGCTCCGATACCAGCCAATCACATCGGCCACGCCGGCAATCAGCGTGATGAGTGCCGGGCCGGCGAGCGGCACCTGCCCGATCCCGTCGATCAGGGCCAGCACCACGTCCGTCATGCCGCCAGCCTCGCGCGGCTTGCCGAGGGCCGTGGCCGAGGCCACGTCCAGCGGCGACATCCCAGCCAGCGGGCGGGCGCCGTCAGCGCCGGTGCCGGCGCCGACGGGCTTGGCTCCGCTCGAAAGCGCTTCCAGCCCCAGCGCGCGCTCGTCCATCGACCAAGCGCTCGCCTGGCCGCCGCCCTGCGCGATATTGGCCATGGCTGGCATGGCAACGGCTAGCAGGGCTGCCAGGATGGACGCGCGCAATGGCGCGCCAAGACGGGATATGCGCTTCATGATGCCTCCTTGTGGCAGGGATCGGGATACCGGCCAGCCGCAACGCCAGCACGCCGTGCCCGATTTTCTTGCAGGGGACGGCAGAGACGGGAAGCGTGCCTCGGGCAAGAATCCGTGTTGGCAGGATGACTCCAAACGCCGCCCCCCCCTCACGCAGCGGTGACCTGCATGCTGGCATTTGCCAGCAACTGCTCATAGATAAAGCACTGGAGCAGCGTCAGCTCGCGCTCGCCGAGGGCGTCGAACACAACGCCGAACGTGGGAAACTCCACATCGCTCTCGGCAGGCAAGACGTTGCGCACTACCCCGTCGACCATGATCTCGCTGTCCAGCGCGGCGGTGCGCAGATGGAAGCACAAGCGCACCGGCGCACCGGATGCCGGCACGGCGCCGGCGATCTGGATCTGCGCGCCACCGGTGCTCAGGTCGGTCAGCAACACCAGACGGGCAGGCTGGTGCTGCGCCGCTGCATCGTCGTCCGTGCTGCCGGGATCCACCAGGTAAGCCGCCAGCCGCGTCGGCACGCGGGTTGCCTTGCGCACCGGCATCTGCTGCGGCTCGGCCGGTGCTGACAAGACCAGGTAACGGAAGGGACTGCGGCAGATGGCCGTCACCGTCGACTCGAAACTGAGGATGGCGTGACCGGAAAAACCGCGCAGCAACACCGTCTCGCCGGGCCTGAGCTGCAGTTCCTTCCCGCCGAGTTGCGGCCAGGTCACGAACAGGCCCTGCTCGACAAATCCGATCAGCCGGCTGGCCGCGGCGCGCCCGGCCTGCCCCGGCGATTTGACCTGCAGCAGCGTGCCTACCTGCAGGCCAAGCGGCCCCGCACTGGCCTGCCGCCCGCTGTCCACCGGCTCGCCCGGTTCGCCCGGCTCGTCCTCTGGCCGGCACACCGTGCCATGGCGGAACACCAGGGCGACGTCGCGATCCTCGGGAATTACGCTGCCGCTGCCGAGCACGAAATTGCCCGCCTCGTCCAGCAAGGACCACGGCAAGGGCTGGCCGATGGGGAGATCGGCAGGGGTGAGCGCAATCATGGTTAGCACCAGTGAACGCCCGCGCAGCGGGCGTGGCAGATCCAACGGCGGCTACGGGAACGCACGAACGGTCGTCCCGGCCACCACCTAGCGAGGCGCTCAATGCACGCAGCGGCTGGCGCGGCAGCCGCGAGGCGCCGCGATGTACCAAGTGAATAGCGCATCTCATCCAGTTTGCTATCGGCGCATTCCTGGAAAACCTTGAGCGCAATCCGACAACCACGGGGGCAGGCACACCTTGACGCCGCCCCGCTTTCCTCGCAAAATCTCGCCACAATCTGTCTGACAGCCTTACATATTAGTCGATGACCATCCTGAGCCGCCCCGCCTCGCTTGCCGCGCGTATCGCCGACGCACTGCGCGCCGACATCGCAGCCGGCCGCTTTGCCGCCGGCGCCCGGCTCCCGGCCGAAGCCGCCCTTGGCGAGACCTTTGGCGTGAGCCGCCCCATCGTCCGTGAGGCCATTGCACAACTGAAGGCGGACGGGCTGCTGGTCACGCGCAAAGGCTCGGGTGCCTATGTGTCGGACATGCCCGGTGGCCAGGTATGGCGCATGGCCCCCGAACTGCAAGGCGGCCCAACCCCGGCCCAGCTGTTCGAGTTGCGCATGGTGGTGGAATGCGCCTGCGCCGAAATGGCCGCGCTGCGCCGCACCGAGGAGGACCTGCAAGCCATCCGCGCCGCGCTGGCCGCGATGCGCGAGCACGCCAAGGATTTCACCAGCGCCGCAGCCGCCGACGTAGCGTTCCACCACGCCATCGCGCAGGCCGCGCACAACCCCTGCTTCACCGGCCTGACCGATTTTGTTGGCCAGCACATGCTGGCGGCGCGGCAAACCGCCTGGGAAAACGCCGCCCGCTTTCGCGGCGGCTCGCACGGCGCGGACAGCGAGCACACCGTGCTGGTGGAGGCCATTGCCGCCGGCAACGCCAGCGCGGCGCGCCAGGCCGCACGCAGGCACCTCGGCGCGGCAGCCAAGCGCATGGGGCTGACTTTGAGTTAAGCCCTGGCGCGCAGAGCGCAGGGCCTATCCACAGCGCAACACAATCCAGGGACCCGCGGCACGCACCGCCTGACAGGCGCCGGCCGCATCAGCAGAGAACGACAATGGAACAAGTAGATTGCGTGGTAATCGGCGCGGGCGTAGTGGGCCTGGCCGTGGCGAGACAACTAGCCATGCAGGGCCGCGAAGTCATCATCCTGGAAGCCGAGAACGCCTTCGGCACCATTACCAGCGCACGTAACAGCGAAGTGATCCACGCCGGCATCTACTATCCGGCCGGCTCGCTCAAGGCCGCGATGTGCGTGCGCGGCAAGGCCATGCTGTACGACTACTGCGCCTCGCACCACATCCAGCACCAGCGCTGCGGCAAGCTGATCGTAGCCACCACCGAGGCCCAGGTCGCCACGCTGGAAGCCATCCGGGCCAAGGCCGCGGCCAATGGCGTGCATGACCTGCAGTTGCTCAGCCAGGCCGAGGCGCAGGCGCTGGAGCCAAACCTGCAATGCCGCGCCGCCCTGCTCTCTGCGTCCACCGGCATCGTCGACAGCCATGGCCTGATGCTGGCCTTGCTGGGCGACGCCGAGAACGCCGGCGCCATGCTGGCGGTGCAGTCGCCCGTAGCCAGCGGCGCCGTGATGCCGGATGGCATCCGCCTCGACGTGGGCAGCCAGGACGAGGCGGCCGGCACCACGCTACTGGCCCGCACCGTGATCAATTCGGCCGGCCTGAGCGCGCCAGCGCTGGCGCGCAGCATCGAAGGCATGCCTGGCGCACATGTTCCGCCGCAGTACTACGCCAAAGGCTGCTACTTCACGCTGGCCGGGCGCGCGCCCTTCTCGCGCCTGATCTACCCGGTGCCGGAGGCTGCCGGCCTGGGTGTGCACCTGACGATCGACCTCGGCGGCCAGGCGCGCTTCGGCCCCAATGTGCGCTGGATCGATGAGATCGAGTACGGCGTGGACCCGGCCGATGCCGACAGCTTCTACGGTGAAGTACGGAATTACTGGCCGGGACTGGCCGATGGCGCGCTGCAGCCAGGCTATGCCGGCATCCGCCCCAAGATCAGCGGCCCGGGCGAGCCCGCGGCGGATTTCCGCATCGATGGCCCAGCCACCCATGGCGTGCCGGGGCTGGTCAACCTGTTCGGCATCGAGTCGCCCGGGCTGACCTCGTCGCTGGCGCTGGCCGAGCACGTGGCAAGCCTGCTGTGAAGCCCTGAACGATCCAAACGCCGGTGCGCGTCAGCGCCCGGCCGTGGCGGCTTGCGCCTTGGCGTCGGAAGCCGCTTCCGTACGGAACGTCATGAACGCGCACAGCGCGCCGCCCGCCGCCGCCAATGCCGCCAGCCCGAACGTATGAGCGGGTCCGAGCGCCTTCCACGTCCACCCCATCGCCAGCCCGCCGCAGGTGCCGCCAAGGCCGTAGGAAAGGCCTGTGTAAAGGGCCTGGCCGCGCCCCTGCAGGGGACCCGCGAACCAGCGCTGCAGGCGCTTCAGGCTAGCGCTATGGTGCGCGCCGAAGGTGGCCGCGTGCAGCACCTGCACCAGCGCCATCAGCCATGACAACTGGGCAAAGTAGCCGGTCAGGCCGAAGCGGATCGCGGCCAGCACGAAGGTGCCGGCCAGGATGGTGCGCAACGGTACGCTTGCGAACAACCGCCCCTGGAAAAAAAAGAAAACGATCTCGGCCACCACGCCGATGGTCCACATCACGCCGATGGCAAGCTTGCTGTAGCCAAGCTGCTCCAGGTACAGCGAATAGAACACGTACAGCGCGGCGTGGGCGAACATCATCAGGAACGCCGAGCCGAAGAACCAGCTCACATCGGGACGGCGCAGCAGCGGCAGCGCCGGCGGTGGCTTGACGCGCGGCCCGTCGTCGGGCGCATCGTGCATGCCGAACACCACCACCAGGAACAGCGCCAGCATGGTGCTCGCCAGCCACGGGAACACCTCCATGCCGTAGCGCTCGAACAGCGCCCCGCCCAGCAGCACGGCCACGATAAAGCCGGCCGAGCCGAACATGCGGATGCGCCCGTAGCGGTAATCGAAGGCGCCGTAGCGGCGCAGCGTGGAGATGGTGAGCGCGTCGCCCAGCGGAGACATGGCGCTGGTGATCAGGTTCAGCCCGATCATCATCGCCATCATTGCGCCGTAGCTGGTGACGCCGGGCACCATCAGGAACGCCAGCAAGGATGTCACGGCGGCCAGGCGCAGCAGGCGCACGCGGGTATGCATCACATCGGACAGCCAGCCCCAGAAATACGGGCCGACGATGCGGCTGACCTGGAAGCAGGCCATCAGCACGCCGATCTGCACCGGGGAAAAACCGCGCCCGGCGAAGAACAGGCTCACATAGGGTGAGATGACGCCGACGTAGCCGTAGTAGCCAAGATAAAACAGGCCAAAGCGCGTCTCGGAGACGCGCCCGGCACCCGCGGCGCGGGCGCGTTGTTCCGCCTGCGCCAACTCAGCGCGACTGGCCGGACAGCGGCGACTGGGCGGGGATGCGCGGGGTATCGACCTTGACGTCGCCGCACTGGGCGCGGTGGCGCAGCGCATGGTCCATCAGCACCAGTGCCAGCATGGCTTCGGCGATGGGGGTGGCGCGGATGCCCACACAGGGATCGTGGCGGCCGAAGGTTTCCACCGTGGCGGGCTGGCCTGCCTTGTCTATGGATTCGCGCGGGGTGCGGATGCTGGAGGTGGGCTTGATTGCCAGGGAGACGGTAACATCCTGGCCGGTCGAGATGCCGCCAAGCACGCCGCCGGCGTTATTGCCACGGAAGCCTTCGGCGCTGAGCGAGTCGCCATGCACGCTGCCGCGCTGGCTCACGCTCTCAAACCCCGCGCCGATCTCCACGCCCTTGACGGCATTGATGCCCATCATGGCATGCGCGATGTCGGCATCGAGCTTGTCGAACAGCGGCTCGCCCAGGCCCACCGGCACATGGCTCGCCACCACCTCGATGCGCGCGCCGACCGAGTCGCCGTCGCGGCGCAGCGCGTCCATATAGGTTTCCAGCTCCGGCACGATCTCCGCATTGGGGGCAAAGAAGGGATTTTCCGGCACTTCCGCCCAGTCCACGAACGGCACGCGGACTTCGCCGAGTTGCGACATATAGCCCCGGATCTCGGTGCCGTACTGCTCGCGCAGCCACTTCCTGGCCACGGCCGCCGCCGCCACCACGGGCGCCGTCAGGCGGGCCGACGAGCGGCCACCGCCGCGATAGTCGCGGATGCCGTACTTCTGCCAGTAGGTGTAGTCGGCGTGGCCCGGGCGGAAGGTCTCGACGATATTGCCGTAGTCCTTGCTGCGCTGGTCGGTGTTGCGGATCAGCAGGCAGATCGGCGTGCCGGTGGTCTTGCCCTCGAACACGCCGGAGAGGATCTCGACCTGGTCGGGCTCCTGGCGCTGCGTGACGTGGCGCGAGGTGCCGGGCTTGCGGCGGTCCAGGTCCGGCTGGATGTCGGCCTCGGTCAGGGACATGCCCGGCGGGCAGCCATCCACCACCGCGCCGATGGCCGGCCCGTGCGATTCGCCAAAAGTGGTGACAGTAAAGAGCAGGCCGAGAGTATTGCCGGACATGATGGGAGGCCGCGCAGGGCGTGAGAATTGGGGAACGGGCTACATTGTAAGGCTTTTGCCGCCCTTCCGGCCCGCCCCGGCTCTCGCTCAGGACGCGGGCGCTGCCTGCAGGTCCGGATAGAAGCGCTCCCGCATCCGCGCCACGTAGGCCACCAGGGTGGGGTGGGATTCGGCGGCGGTGCGGATCGGCGTGTCGAACAGCGGGCACAGCGCACCGGCCATGAAGGCGAAGACCGTGGCGTCGGCGCCGCAAGGCTTGTCGCCCATCAGGTAGGGCTGGCTGCCCAGCACGTCGGCCACAGCCGCCACATCGCGGCCGGCGATCGCGGCCAGATCAGCCGGGCTATGGCGCCCGAGCCCCTGCGTCCACAGGATGCGGCGGATCTTCGAGCGCACAAAACGCATCGCCAGCCCGCGCACCGGCCACGGCACGGCGCGGAAAAACGTCGCCGGGCCCCGGGCAAAATTGGCGTCATGGTTCCAGCGCGCGTCGGCCACCGCCCAGTAGAAGTTATCTTCCAGCATCTTCTCGACCGCCCAGGCCGTGCCACGCTGGGACTGCGTCAGCCCTTCATCGAAGTCGATGTGGTAGGTCTTCTCCAGGTGCCAGCGGATCAGCGTGGAGTCCGCCACCACGCGGCCCTCGTCGTCGAGATAGGGCAGCTTGCCCTTGGGCGCGCGCCGCAGGCCGCCCTGCGCGGCGCGGTACGGCAGCCCCGCGAGCTTGAGCAGCATGTCGGCCTTGGTGACGAAAGGGCTGGCGTCTGGCAGGCCGAAGGCCGGCCCGAAGGTGTAGAGCGTGATCATGCTTGCCGCCTCCCGCTTGTCGTTAGCGCCACTCGCCGCGCAAGCCCTGCACCACCTGCTGCAGGGCCTCCGGCGTGGCCAGTTCCGGCGCGATCGGGTCGCCCACGACCAGTTCCAGCCGGTTCAGGATGCCGCGCCGGAATGGCCGGGACATGGCATTGCCGCCCTTGCGGGAGAAAAAGCTGCCCCACAGCCCGCGCAGCGCCATTGGCACGACCGGCACGGGGGTACGCCGGATGATCTGCTGCACGCCCTGCTTGAAAGGATTGAGCTCGCCGGTGGCCGTGATCTTGCCCTCCGGGAAGATGCAGACCAGGTCGCCGCCGGCCAGCGCCCGCGCGACTTCGTCGTAGGCGCGCTCCAGCATGGCCGGGTCCTCGTGGGCCGGCGCGATCGGGATCGCCTTGGCCTGGCGGAAGAACCACGACATCAGCGGCACCTTGAAGATGCGGTGATCCATCAGGAAGCGCACCGGCCGCGGGCTGGCGGCCATCAGCACCACCGCATCGGCAAAGCTGACGTGGTTGCACACCAGCACCGCGGCGCCCTCGGCCGGAATGTGCTCGGCATTGACGCGCTTCAGGCGATACACCGTATGCACCAGGATCCAGGCAATGAAGCGCAGCAGGAATTCCGGCACCAGCGAGTAGATGTAGATGGCAACCACCGCGTTGAGCAGCCCCACCACCAGGAACAGCTGCGGAATGCTGAATCCGGCCTGGGTCAGCACCACCGCCAGCAGCGAGGAGCCGATCATGAAGAAGCTGTTGAGGATGTTGTTGGCGGCGATGATGCGGGCCCGGTGCGTCGGCGCGCAGCGGCTCTGGATCAGCGCGTACAGCGGCACGCTGTAGAAGCCGCCGAACATCGCCAGCAGGAACAGGTCGATCAGCACGCGCCAGTGGCGCGGGTCGGCGGCGAAGCCGGCCAGCCCGGACAGCTCGCCGTGCTGCTCGCCGTTGCTGGCGAAGAACAGGTCGACCGCGAACACCGTCATGCCAATCGAGCCGAACGGCACCAGACCGATCTCGACATGCCGACCGGACAGCCGCTCGCACAGCAGCGAGCCGGTGCCGATGCCCAGCGAGAACACCGCCAGCAGCAGCGTCACCACGTTCTGGTCGCCGCCCAGCACGTCCTTGGCAAAGCTGAAAAACGAGGTAAGGAAGGTCGCGCCCAAAAACCAGAGCCAGGAAATCCCCAGCAGGCTCAGGAACACCGTGCGGTCGGTGCGCGCCAGCTTGAGGTTGCGCCAGGTCTCGGTAAACGGGTTCCAGTTGATGCGCAGGTCGGGTTGCGGCGCCGGCGAGTCCGGCACGCGCGCGGACACCATGCGACCGGCCAGCGCCAGCGCCACGCAAGCTGCGCCGACATAGAACGGCCCCACGATCTTCTCGCCATGGGTCAGGCCGGCCAGTTCGCCGCCAAGCAGGGTGCCGAGCAGGATGGCCACGAAGGTGCCCATCTCCACCAGGCCGTTGCCGCCCACCAGCTCTGTCTCGTCCAGGTGCTGCGGCAGGTAAGCGAACTTGACCGGACCAAACAGCGTCGAGTGCAACCCCATCAGGAAGGTGCCCGTGTAGAGCAAGGGCGCGCTGTGCATGGCAAAACCCGCCAGCCCTAGCAGCATGATGGCGATTTCCAGCGTCTTCACCAGCCGGATCAGCCGGGACTTCTCGATCTTGTCGGCGATCTGGCCGCTGGTGGCCGAGAACAGCACGAACGGTGCGATAAAGATGGCCGAGATCAGGAACGCCGCGCTCTTGGCGTCAACACCGTCGAACAGGGCCGTATGGTAGGTGACCAGCGAGGTGAAGGCGACCTTGAACAGGTTGTCGTTCATGGCGCCCAGGAACTGGGTCCAGAAGAACGGCGCGAAGCGGCGCGTGCGGAGCAGACGGAATTGGTTTTGTTGGCTCATGTAGCGCTCATGTCGCGGTCGGCTCAAAAAGATGCCGCGTCGTTGCGCGGCATTCACCACTGGTACGGACTACGGGCGCGCCCCAGGAGGGGGCACGGCCCGCAGCGCCTCGATCGGCCCAACCCGGCCGCCGCTACGTGGCGCCTCTCGCGCCATGGGCGGCTCAATCGGTCTTTTCTTCCGGCCAGTCGCGGATGTAGGCCTTGAGCATGCGGTTCTCGAAGCTCTGCTCTTCCACCACGGCCTTGGCCACGTCGTAAAACGAAATCACGCCCATCAGCGTCCGGTTGTCCAGCACCGGCAGGTAACGGGTGTGGCGCTCCAGCATCATGCGGCGGACTTCATTGACGTCCGTCTCCATGGTGCAGGTCAGCGGCGCGTCGTCCATGACCTTGCGCAGGCTGGTGGTGCCGACGTTGCCGCCGTTGGCGGAGAGCGTCTTGATGATCTCGCGGAAGGTCAGCATGCCGACCAGGTCGCCGTACTCCATCACCACCAGCGAGCCGATATCGTGCTCTGCCATGATATTGACCGCCAGCAGCAATGACGTTTCCGGCTTCACCGTATAGAGCGTGTTGCCCTTGATCTGCAGGATGTCGCTGACTTTCATGATGGTCTCCGCTTCTCTGAATCTGCTGTTTTGCTGTTTATTACCTGCCGCCGCCGGCATGGCCTGATGCGCCGATCCTAGCCGAAACCAGCCGCCCAAGTAAAGCACGGGCCGCCGCCGGGGCCGCCAAGGCTATTTGCCGTGCCCCCGGCGGCAGCGGATGCTACGATGCGATCCGCAGACAACTCTAGCCCTTGAAGCCATGTCCGGTACCCGTTTCGACACCCTGGCGCTGCATGCTGGCGCCGCCCCCGACCCCGCCACGGGGGCGCGGGCCACGCCCATCCACCTGACGACATCCTTCGTTTTTAAAGACAGCGAGCACGCCGCCTCGCTGTTCAATATGGAACGCGCGGGCCACGTCTACTCCCGCATCTCCAATCCCACGGTCGCCGTCCTCGAGGAGCGCATCGCCGCCCTGGAGAACGGCGCCGGTGCGATCGGCGTGGCTTCGGGCCAGGCCGCGCTGCATCTGGCGGTGGCGACACTGATGGGCGCGGGCTCGCACATCGTGGCGTCCAGCGCCCTGTATGGCGGCTCGCACAACCTGCTGCACTACACGCTGCGCCGCTTCGGCATCGAGACCACCTTCGTGCAGGCGCGCGACATCGACGCCTGGCGCGCAGCCATCCGGCCCGAGACCAAGCTGCTGTTCGGCGAGACCCTGGGCAACCCCGGGCTGGACGTGCTCGACATCCCGACCCTGGCGCAGCTCGGCCAGGACAACGGTATCCCGCTGCTGGTCGACTCCACCTTCACCACGCCCTACCTGCTCAAGCCCTTCGACCTGGGCGCCGGCCTGCTCTATCACTCGGCCACCAAGTTCCTGGGCGGCCACGGCACCACCATCGGCGGCGTGCTGGCGGAAGGCGGCACCTTCGACTTCGAAGCCTCCGGGCGCTTCCCAGAGCTGTCGGAGCCCTATGCTGGCTTCCACAACATGGTCTTCACCGAGGAGAGCACGGTGGCCCCGTTCCTGCTGCGCGCGCGCCGCGAAGGCCTGCGCGACTTCGGCGCCTGCCTGAGCCCGATGGCCGCCTGGCAACTGCTCCAGGGCATCGAGACGCTGCCGCTGCGCATGGCCCGCCATGTGGACAACGCGCGCCGCGTGGTGCAGTTCCTGGTGTCGCACCCGATGGTCGAGTCGGTCGCCTATCCGGAGCTGGAATCCCATCCGGACTACGCGCTCGCCAAGCGCCTGCTGCCGCGCGGCGCGGGCGCCGTGTTCAGCTTCAATCTCAAGGGCAACCGTGCCGCGGGCCAGCGCTTCATCGAGAGCCTGGCGCTGTTCTCGCACCTGGCCAATGTGGGCGATGCCCGCTCGCTGGTGATCCACCCGGCCTCCACCACCCACTTCCGCATGGACGCCGCGGCGCTGCAGGCGGCCGGCATCAGCGAAGGCACCATCCGTCTGTCGGTCGGACTGGAAGACCCTGACGACCTCATCGACGACCTCAAGCGCGGCCTCAAGGCAGCCGAGAAAGCCATGAGCGCCAAAGGAGGGCAAGCCTGATGGAACTGACGATCGCAGGCCGTAAGGCCTACGCCTATACCGGCGGCAAACCCTTCGACCCGGCCCTGCCCTGTGCCGTGTTCGTGCACGGCGCGCAGAACGACCACAGCGTCTGGGCCCTGCAGACGCGCTGGTTCGCCAACCACGGCTTCAGCGTGCTGGCGGTGGACCTGCCCGGCCACAACCGCAGCGAGGGCATGCCCCTCGATACGGTCGAGGCCATGGCCGACTGGGTGATCGAACTGGTCCGCGCAGCCGGTGTCAGCACCCCCGCGCTGGTCTTCGGGCACAGCATGGGCTCGCTGATCGCGCTGGAAACGGCCGCCCGCCACCCTGACGCGGTGCGCGGCATCGCCCTGCTTGCCACGGCCTACCCGATGAAAGTCGCCGACGCCTTGCTCGACGCCTCGCTCAACCGCGTGGACCAGGCCATCGCCATTGTCAACGCGTGGTCGCACTCCAGCCTCGCCAACAAGCCCTCCTCACCGGGACCGGGCTCGTGGATGCAAGGCGGCAGCCAGCGCCTGATGGAACGCGTGGCACAACGCAACCCCGAAGGCCACGTCTTCCACAACGACTTCTCCGCCTGCAACGCCTACGCCAACGGCGACGCCGCGGTGGCCGCCGTGCGCTGCCCCGCCCTGTTCATCAGCGGCAGCAAGGACATGATGACCTCGCCCAAGGCCGCCCAGGCGCTCGCCGCCAGGATGGCATCGGCCAGCACAGTCACGGTGCCCTGCGGGCACGCGCTGATGGGGGAAAAGCCGGATGAAGTACTGGACGCGCTGGCAGCGTTCGCGCGCAAGGTGGTAGCGGCAGGCTGAAAGCGGCGGCGCAGCAAGCGCCCGTCCTCTCCCCCACAAGCGGGAGAGGGGAGCCAACCAGCGGCAAGATCAACCAACTGTGGTAGCCGTGATTCCCGCCCCCAGGCGGAAATCACCCAAGCGCGATGCGAAGCGAGCCGTCAAGGTGTGCCAAGGCCGTATGGGGCGCCTCGGGATTCGGCGAAAAGAGTGGAAAAGAGGGACCCATGTCTGAGTATCGCCTCAAGGCGATGCGAGTTTGGGTCCCGGCCGCTCTTTTCGTCGAAGCCCGAGGAGGTAGTCGCCCCATCCGGCGCGCCTTCTTTGCCTACTTTTTTGGCAAGACAAAAAAGTAGGTCGCCGCCCCGCAGGGGTGGTGAAACCGCAGTTGAAGTTGACGTTAAGCCGTTGCAGTTGCAGTGGGCCTGTCAGAGATTTTGTGTTTAGGGCATAACATGTCACCAAGGAGCATGTATGCCACGCAAGACCAAGACGA
>NZ_JBXASU010000141.1:0-14041 GCF_058809705.1 Cupriavidus sp. MPR-AND1C
TCTTTGCCTACTTTCTTGGCGAGACAAGAAAGTAGGTCGCCTCCCCGCAGGGGAGGTGAAACTGCCTTTGACCTTGCAGTTAAGCAGTTGCAGTTGCAGTTGCAGTTGCAGTTGCAGTTGCAGTTGCAGTTGCAGTTGCAGTTGCAGTTGCAGTTGCAGTTAACCCACCACCCACCACTCACCACCCCAAAAAGCGAAAAAGCGCGAACAACCGCCCGCGCCTGATCACATCAACCAACCCAACCCTTATGCCACCGCATCCGCCGGCTGCTTCTGCAGCAAAGCCAGCAACTGCGCCAACTCATCCCGCAGCTTGCGACGATCGACAATCATATCGATCGCGCCCTTTTGCAACAGGAACTCAGCCCGCTGGAAGCCCTCAGGCAGCTTCTCGCGCACGGTCTGCTCGATCACGCGGGGACCGGCAAAGCCGATCAGCGCCTTGGGCTCGGCAATCACCACATCGCCCAGGAACGCAAAGCTGGCCGAAACACCACCCATGGTGGGATCGGTCAACACGCTGATGAACGGCAGCTTGGCGTTCGACAACTGGTTCAGCATGGACGTGGTCTTGGCCATCTGCAGCAGCGACAGCAGGCTTTCCTGCATGCGTGCGCCGCCCGTGGCGGTAATGCAGATGAACGGCACCTTCTGCTCCAGCGCCGCCTGGGCGCCGCGCACGAAGCGCTCGCCCACCACCGAGCCCATGGAGCCGCCCATGAATTCGAACTCGAAGCAGCTCACCACGACCGGAATGGTGTGGATGGCGCCGCCGATCACGACCATGGCATCGGTCTCGCCGGTGTCGTCCATGGCGGCCTTGATGCGGTCCGGGTACTTCTTGGTGTCCTTGAACTTGAGCGCGTCGACCGGCAGGATTTCCTGGCCGATTTCATAGCGGCCTTCGGCGTCCAGCAGCCCGTCGAGGCGGGCGCGGGCGCGGATGCGCATATGGTGGTCGCACTTGGGGCAGACGTGGAGGTTGGCCTCGACGTCGGTCCGGTACAACACCGACTCGCACGACGGGCACTTGACCCACAGCCCTTCCGGAATGCCCTTGCGGGTGGAGGGGTCGGTCTGTTGAATCTTGGGAGGGAGGAGTTTATCCAACCAGCTCATGAAAGGCTCCTTTCGGCACATGCGCGGAACATGTCAGGCCGCGAATTTACCATGCCTGCGGTCCGCAGTCCCCGTTGCGCCGGGGCGATGCGCCTGTTGCGGCACAACGGCCGTCAAAATCAGTGTTTTTTGCTGCATTCACCACCCGTGCGTCGACACGGGCGGCGGCGCCTCAATCACATTCAGGCATCCAGCGCCTGGCGGATTTCCGCGATGAACGACTGCAGCGATTGTACCGCCTGGCCGCGCGGCGCATCTTCCAGCAATTGCACCAGGCGGCTGCCGATCACCACGGCGTCGGCCACGCTGCCGATCGTGCGCGCGGTCTGCGCGTCGCGGATGCCGAAGCCCACGCCCACCGGCAGGTTGGCATGGCGCTTGATCAGCGGAATGCGGGCGGCCACGCTGTCGAGGTCAATGGTGGCCGAACCGGTTACGCCTTTGAGCGACACGTAGTACAGGTAGCCGCTGGCCAGCTTGGCCACGGCTTCGATGCGATCGTCGGTGGAAGTCGGCGCCAGCAGGAAGATCGGGTCCATCTCGTTGGCACGCATCTGCGCGGCGAAGGACTCGCACTCCTCGGGCGGGTAGTCGACCACCAGCACGCCATCGACACCGGCGGCGCGCGCGGCCTTGGCGAAGGTTTCCTCGCCCATTCGCTCGATCGGGTTGGCGTAGCCCATCAGCACCACGGGCGTCGCCGCGTTGGTCTGGCGGAACTCGGCCACCCAGGCCAGCACCTTGGTCAGCGTCACGCCCTGCGCAAGCGCGCGCTCGGAGGCACGCTGAATCACCGGGCCATCGGCCATCGGGTCGGAGAACGGCACGCCAAGCTCGATCACGTCGGCCCCGCCCGCCACCAGCGCGTGCATCAGCGCGACGGTCAGGCCGGGCTCGGGGTCTCCAGCGGTGATGAACGGAATCAGGCCCTTCTTGTTCTGCGCGGCCAGCGCCGCGAAAGTCGTTTTGATTCGGGACATGGTCATTGAGCGAGAGTGGGCAGCGGTGTGGACGAGGCAGCCAGCAAGGGCTCATCGTTCGCGGCTGCGATGTTCAGGGTCGC
Organism: Cupriavidus sp. MPR-AND1C; assembly: GCF_058809705.1. NCBI lineage: Bacteria > Pseudomonadati > Pseudomonadota > Betaproteobacteria > Burkholderiales > Burkholderiaceae > Cupriavidus > Cupriavidus sp. MPR-AND1C. The sequence continues at coordinate 2,183 of NZ_JBXASU010000141.1, forward strand.
GGGCGCTGCCTGCGGCGTAGTGATGCATGCCGCGACGCGCGCGCGCGCCACGTCGACATAATCGGGATTCATCTCGAAGCCGACGAAGCGGCGCCCGTGCAACGCGCAGGCGACGGCCGTGGTACCGCTGCCGGTGAACGGATCGAGCACCAGCCCGCCCGGCGGGCAGCTGGCCAGCACCATGCGCTGCACGATATGCAGGGGTTTCTGGGTCGGGTGATTGGCACGCTCCGGATCCTGCCGGTGGATGCGCGGCACGCTCCACAGGTCCTTCGGGTTATAGCCAACCTCCAGCCACTTCTTGCCCTCGAAGCGCGGACGGCTGCGCGCCTTCTTGGTCTCGGCGTCGTACGGCACGCGCACCGGGTCGAGGTCGAAGTAGTAGTCGCGGGCCCGGGCAAAAAAGCCGATGTTGTCGTGCACCGAGGAATACTTGCGCGTGGTGCCGCCCATGCTCGGCACGCGCCGGTCCCAGATGATCTCGTTGATCATGGTCAGGCGCTGCTTGAGCATCACGAACAACTCCGGCGAGTATTGCCAGGTGCAGAACAGATAGAGCGAGGCGCGCGGCGCCAGCTTGGGCACCACCGCATCGATCCAGCTCGCGGACCATTCCAGGTAGGCGTCCCCGGACAGGCGATCGGAGTCATTGCCGTAGTCCTTGCCCAGGCCATAGGGCGGATCAGCCACGATCAGGTCGATGGAGCCGTCGGCTATGCGCTTGATGCCCTCCAGCACGTCTTCCTGGTAGAGCGTCAGTTGCGGTGCGGCGATCGGCGCGGACGGGGGGCCGCCTTCAGCGGCCCCCGGCGGGAGGAAGTCGCGCATCAGAGGGTCAGCCCCGAACGCTCGGCCACGGTATGCATATCCTTGTCGCCACGGCCGGACAGGTTCACCAGCAGCAGCTTGTCCTTGGGCAGCGTGGGCGCGAGCTTGCAGGCGTAGGCGATGGCGTGACTGGACTCCAGCGCCGGGATGATCCCTTCGATGCGGCAACAGTCGTGGAAAGCCTTGAGCGCCTCCTCATCGGTGATCGGGACATACTCGGCGCGGCCGATATCCTTGAGCCATGCGTGCTCGGGGCCTACGCCAGGATAGTCCAGGCCGGCGGAGATCGAATGGGTCTCGATGATCTGGCCGTTGGCGTCCTGCAGCAGGTAGGTGCGGTTGCCATGCAGCACGCCCGGCGTACCGCCGATCAGCGCGGCGGCGTGGCGGCCGGTTTCCAGGCCGTCGCCGGCAGCTTCCACGCCGATCAGGCGCACATCCTTGTGCTCGATGTACGGATAGAAGATACCCATGGCATTGGAGCCGCCGCCTACGCAGGCGATCACGGCATCGGGCTGGCGGCCCGTCATTTCCGGCATCTGCACCTTGGCCTCTTCGCCGATCACGCACTGGAAGTCGCGCACCATCATCGGGTAAGGATGCGGGCCGGCCACGGTGCCGATGATGTAGAAGGTGTTCTCGACGTTGGTGACCCAGTCGCGCATGGCTTCATTGAGCGCGTCCTTGAGGGTCTTGGAACCGCTTTCCACCGGCACCACGGTGGCACCCAGCAGCTTCATGCGGTAGACGTTGGCGGCCTGGCGCTTGACGTCTTCCGAGCCCATGTAGACCACGCACTCCATGCCGAAACGCGCGGCGATGGTCGCGGTGGCCACGCCATGCTGGCCGGCGCCGGTCTCGGCGATCACGCGCGGCTTGCCCATGCGCTTGGCCAGCAGTGCCTGGCCGATCACGTTATTGATCTTGTGGGCGCCGGTGTGGTTGAGGTCTTCGCGCTTGAGATAGATCTGCGCGCCGCCGAGCATCTCGCTCCAGCGCTGTGCGTGATAGATCGGCGAGGGGCGGCCGACGAAATGCTTCAGCTCGCGGCGGTACTCCGCGTCAAACTCGGGATCCTTCTGGAAATGCGCATAGGCTTCGCGCAGTTCGTCCAGCGCGTGCACCAGGGTCTCGGATACAAAGGAACCACCATAGGGGCCGAAATGGCCACGGGAATCGGGCAGGTCGTACATGAGTCAGCTCTTCTGAACAGGGCCCTTGCCGTTCTGGCAGGGGCCCGATGTCGTTAGGGTCGTGCGCGGGGCAGGTGCGGTTTGCGGGGGATATGCGGGAGGCCGAGCGCCTGGACGGCAACTTGACTCACCCGGCATCCGCGCTGCGCACCGCGCGCACAAAGGCGGCAATCCTGGCGTGGTCTTTCACGCCTTTGGCAGCCTCCACGCCGCTGCTTACATCGACAGCGTAGGGCCGCACGCGCTCAATCGCGCCAGCGACGTTTTGCGCGTTCAACCCACCACTCAAAACGATCCGAGGAGCGGCGCTTGCGGTCGGGTTGTGGGTGGGCGCAAGCCATGTCGGGGGTATCAGGGTCCAGTCGAAGACGTGCCCGCCACCGCCGTAGCCTTCGACGAAGGCATCAAGCAGCAAGGCAGCGGCATCACGATGCAGATCCGCGAATTCTACCAAATCGAGGCCCGGCTGCACGCGTGCCGCGCGCAGAAACGGCAGCCGGCAGCGCTGGGCCACCAGGGTGCAGTCCTCGGGGCGCTCGTCGCCGTGGAATTGCAGTAGCGTAAGCGGCACACGCTCCACCACATGGGCAATATGGTCGGCCTCGGCATTGACGAACAGGCCCACCACCGACACGAAGGGGCCAGCGGCTTCGGCCAGCGCTGCGGCGCGTGCCACCTCGACAAAGCGCGGGCTGCCCGGATAGAACACCAGGCCGATCGCGTCGGCGCCGGCATCGACCGCGGCGCGGACGTCTTCCTCGCGCGTCAGCCCGCAGATCTTGATGCGGGTGCGGCGCGGCACGCTGCCGGCTTCAGGCAACAGGGTCATTGGCAAACACTCCATGAAACAGGCTGGCGGCCGTGTCGGCGACTGGGATCTGGTACTGCTCAGGATACTTCACCCCGGCCAGGTAAAGGCCGTCGGGCATGAAAGTGGGCGCGGCCTTGGCGCGATTGCGCCCTGCCAGCACTTCGGCCAGCCACTCCGGCGGGTTGCGTCCCCGCCCTACCGCCACCAGGCAACCCATCAGGTTGCGCACCATGTGGTGCAGGAAGGCGCTGGCGCGAAAGCGCACGAACAGCCAGTCGCCGTCGGCCTTCAAGGTGATGTCGTACATGGTCTTGACCGGCGACTTCGCCTGGCACTCGGCGGCGCGAAAGGCCGAGAAATCGTGCTCGCCCAGCAGGCAGCCCGCGGCCGTGCGCATGGCGTCGACGTCCAGGCCCTTGCCTGGCGGCAGCATCAGGTAGCCTGCCCTGCCGTGCACCAGCGGCACACGGTGCGGCCCCACGTAGAGCGCGTAGTAATACATGCGCTCGAAGGCCAGGAAACGCGCATGGAAGCTGTCGTCCACCGGCTTGGCCCATTGCAGCGAAATGCTGGGCGGCAGGAAGGCGTTGACGCCGCGTACCCAGGAAAACGGTTCGCGCGTCAGCTCGGTGTCGATGTGGATCACCTGGCCGAGCGCGTGCACGCCGGTATCGGTGCGGCCCGCCACTGTGGTCAGCACGCGGCTGCCGGCGAACTGCCCGATGGCGTCCTCGAGCCGGTCCTGCACCGTATTGCGGTGCGGTTGCGACTGCCAGCCTGAGAAGGCGGCGCCGTCATAGTGGAGGCCGAGGGCAATGCGGGTCATGGGGCGGAAATTGACGACGGAAATAGACGATCAACGGAAGCTAGCGAAAACGGCGCGGCGCCGATGAAAAACGCCCGGCTGCCGGCTCGCAAAAAACAAATGCGCCGGGAGCCACGCTCCCGGCGCATTGGTGGCGAGCCGCCGGGCGCATCGCTTGCGCACAGCCCGCCATTCTACAGCTTGCCTGTCAGGCCACGTCCCGCAGCAAAGTCTTGGCTTCAGTCAGCAGCGGGTCCTGCGACTGCTCCACCACTTCCTGCAGCAACTCCCGCGCGCCTTCCTTGTCACCGATCTCGATATAGGCGCGGGCCAGGTCGAACTTGATCTGCATGTCGCGGCCACCATCGGCAGAGTCGGCCGACAACGTGCTCGGCGAGATGCCGCGCGCCGTGTCGAGCCCGCTTTCCGCACTCACGCGGGACAGATCGATTGGCTCGGACAGCTTGCCATCGCGCAGCATGGTCGGCGCCGGCAGGGACGAGCCAAACGAGGAACGGGTCTCTTCATGCGCTTGCGCCGGGCTGTCGGCACGCGCGTCGGCATGGCCCGCCGGACTGAGGTCCAGCGAGATGCCGGACATGTCGAAGTCGAGCGGACGGCTACGCGTGGGCGTATCCAGCGCCGGGATGTCGCCATGACCGTCATGACCGTCATGACCACCGATGCCATGGGTCTCCGGCAGATCCAGGCCAAGGCCATCGTCCAGGCGCGCGGCTAGCGCCGAAGGCACCGCCTCGCCATTGCCGAACACACGCGAGGCGGACTCGGGCGCGGTGATCGGCGCACCGGCTGCCGGCGCGGGGAACCCATCCAGCGGCAGCGCAAAGTCTGCCAGGTCCGCCAGCGGGGTTTCGCGCGGTGCCGCCGCCAGGTCTTGTGACGGATCGTGGGTGCGCCACTGGTCGGCCGGCAACGTGGTGGTGTCAACCGACGCGACATCGGGCGCCACGCTCAAATACAAGGCGTTGTTCGGATCGAGGCTACGCCCCATCTCCGCTGCCTGTGTCCACTCCGCCCCGTGTCCTCCGGTCTGGGCGAACATTTCTTCTGCAATCACGCGAAAACCTTCCACATCCTGACGAGTGTTGTAAATCTCCATGAGCTTCAGACGGATCGCCTGGCGCTCAGGGTTTTGCTGCAGGGCTTCGCGCAGGATTTCCTCGGCCTGCACATCGCGCCCGTAGGCGATATAGACGTCGGCCTCGGCGATCGGATCGACCTCGTTGGCTTCCGCGGCATTGTTGCCAATGCGGAAATCCGCGCCGAACACGCTGTGCTGCGAGGTGTCCACGCTCTGCCCGCCCGCGGTGCCGAACAGCGAATTGCCGCCGGCCATGACGGTGCTTTCCTGCGACAGGATGCTGTCCCCGAAGGCCGCGCCGTCGCTGGTCTTCTGTTGCTGGCGCCGGCGATAGATCGCGTAGCCGCCCAGCAGGGCAATCAACAGTCCGCCGCCTGGCAGCAGCATCGGATTGGCCAGCAGGTCTTCGATAAACGACGGCTGTGCCACCGGCGCGGGCTGCGTCACGACAGGCGGGCGCTTGGCGGCAGGCGTGGAAGCGGCAGCAGGCTTGGCGGCAGCCGCAACGGTGGCGTCCGCGGCATTCGCGCCGGCACTACTGGCGCCGGCGGGGGCCGCAGGCGCGGACGCCGGGGATGCTGCGAGCGGCGCCGCCGCTGCCGCTGCCGCAGCCGTGGCGCTGGCCGTTGCCGGGGCCGGTGCGGCTGCGTCGGCCTTGGCGGCCTCAGCCGGAACCACGGCAGGTGCAGCAGCCGGGGCTGCAGGGGCCGCGGCCGAGTCCTTGCCCGCCCCCTTCTGTACCTGGGCCAGCTTGGCGATCTCGGCGTTCTTCAGCTCGACCAGCCGCTGCATGTCGTTCACGTTCTTCTCAAGCTGCGCGAGGCGTGCCTCGGCTTCCTTGAGCTGCCGTTCCTTGGCGATATTGGCTTCGGTTGCCGCGGCGGCAGCAGCCTGGCTGCCACGATCCGGCTTGCTGAGCTTGAGCTCGTCGCGTGGGCCGGCGGCCGGTGCGGCCTGTTCCTGCACGCGCGCGGTGACGTTACCAGACTGCTCGCGGCCACTGCCGGCCTCGACCGAGCGCCCCGCCGCCGCCGTCGCCAGGCGGCTGCGGTAAGCGTCGAAGCCCTGCGTGCGCGCCACCACTTCGCGGCGCGCCGCGCGGGGCGTGACCGATTGCGCTTCTTGCTGGCTAGGCACCTTGAGCACGGCACCCGCCTTGAGGCGGTTCATATTGCCGCCGACGAAGGCGTTCGGATTGTTGCGATAAAGCGCGACCAGCATCTGGTCCAGGGATACCGAATCCTGTCCCTGCGACGCCTCGCCGGCGATGGCGGAGAGGTTGTCGCCGCGCTGCACGGTGTAGGTACCGCCAGCCGCGGCAGCGCCGTCCGCGACAGCCTGCGTAGCGGCGCGGTGCGGACGTGGCGCTGGCGCCTTGGCCTGGGGCCGTGGCGCCGGGCTGGCCGCCACGGGAGCCGGGGCCTGCACCGACGGCGCGGGCACGGGTGCGGCGCTTGGCGCGGGCGCCGCCGGGCTGGTGGCGCCGGATTCGTCGGGCGTGCCCGCCTGCACTACCGTGGCAGGCGAGAAAGTCTGGTTGGAAGGCTTGGCCCCTGCCGGATCCAGCAGGAAGGTGTACGCGCGCGACACCTTGCCGCTCGCCCATGTCATGTCGACCAGGATGTCGACAAAAGGCTCGCTGACCGGCTGGGTTGACCGGACCCGTGCCACATAGCTCCCGTTGGGGCGGCGCTCGACCTGCAGCCGCAGGCTGCTGACCGCGGGCAGATATGTCAGGCCGGCCTTGGCATACGCATCGGGCGACGCCAGCTTGACGGCCAGGCCGTCCGCTTCTTCCGCACTGACGCCACTAATATCAATTTCCGCTTGCAGCGGCTGACCCAGATTCGACTGTACCCGTAATTGCCCGAACCCCGCGGCATAAACGGCTGGCTGCGCGAGCAGCAAACCGAGTGCCGTGAAGGCCAGCGTTGACCAGCGCTGGCGGGCGGTAGGCGCATCTTTCCGGCGATGTTGGCTCACACTCACCTTGTGCTCCGTTGTGTTCTAGTAGTGAAATTAACTTAACATCAATGGTTTAGCGCAGCAAGTTAGCGTCCTGACTGAGCCCCGCGCCAACTCGTACGGGCGTGCGGATGACCGCCCCGCAGCCCGGCATATGCCGCCTGTATTGTGACGCAACGCCGGGAAAAATAGGCGGCTGGGCGTGACAACGCCGCGCACAGGCGCGGCGTTGTTATCAAAGCCCGTGGTTTCTGTTGCCTGGCTGCAACGGAACCGCGGAGGCCTTGCGCGGAGCCTCAAGACATGGACTAAGACATGACTCAAGCGCTCCTTGGGAGCAAGTCCCTGGCTCAGGCTTCGATCAGGATGCGCAGCATACGACGCAGGGGCTCGGCGGCGCCCCACAACAGCTGGTCGCCAACGGTGAAGGCCGAGAGGTATTCCCCACCCATCTGCATCTTGCGCAGGCGCCCCACCGGAATGGTCAGCGTGCCGGTCACGGCGGCCGGCGTGAGGTCGGTCATGCTGGCCTCACGGGTATTCGGCACCACCTTGGCCCACTGGTTGTTCTCGGCCAGCATGGCTTCGATCTCATCGAGCGGCACGTCGCGGCGCAGCTTGATGGTCAGCGCCTGCGAATGGCAGCGCATGGCGCCAATGCGCACGCACAGGCCGTCCACGGCGATCGGCGCGGCGCCGGTCGCGCCCAGGAAGCCTTCGCCGCGACCCAGGATCTTGTTGGTCTCGGCGCCGGCCTTCCATTCTTCCTTCGACACGCCGTTGCCCAGATCCTTGTCGATCCAGGGAATCAGGTTGCCAGCGAGCGGCACGCCGAACTGCTTGGTTTCGTCGGCGGACAGGCCGTGCTGGGTTGCCAGGATGGTGCGGTCGATTTCCAGGATGGCCGATGCCGGGTTATCCAGCAGCGACTTGACCGACGCGTTGAGCGTGCCGAACTGCGTCAGCAGCTCGCGCATGTGCTGCGCGCCACCGCCCGAGGCAGCCTGGTAGGTCATGGACGTCATCCAGTCGATCAGGTCGTGCTGGAACAGGCCGCCCAGGCCCATCATCATGCAGCTGACCGTGCAGTTGCCGCCGATGAAATTCTTGACGCCCTTCGCCAGCGCGTCCTTGATGACACCAAGGTTGACCGGATCCAGCACGATGATGGCATCGTCCTTCATCCGCAGCGAGGACGCCGCGTCGATCCAGTAGCCCTTCCAGCCAGCTGCGCGCAGCTGCGGGAAAATCTCGTTGGTGTAGTCACCGCCCTGTGCGGTGAGGACAACGTCGCACTTCTTCAGCGCTTCGATGTCGTTCGCGTCCTTGAGCTTGGTTTCATTCTTGGCCATGGCCGGAGCCTGGCCGCCAGCGTTGGACGTGCTGAAGAATACGGGCTCGATATGGTCGAAATCGCGCTCTTCCTGCATGCGTTGCATCAGGACGCTGCCGACCATTCCTCGCCAGCCGACGAGACCTACAATCATGACTAACCTCGGATGTGATTTGAACTTCCCCGCGCTTTCCTCGCCCGACGTGACTGCGCGGGGAAGACGAGCAGGCACGACGAACGATCTAGCCGATCGTTTTGGTAGTAATGGTTTTAATCGTCGTTGCGGTAAGCGGGTGGCCGTGCGAACCCAGGCCAACCGGGCTGCGGGTAGCAACCGGGGCGGCGATGGCAGTCGAGGGGGACTGGAAGATTCGGACCATTCGCAAAGTCTACACGATTTTGTGGCGCTGCCACACGGGGGAAATCGGGGACAAATGAAAGAAAAGGCGCCGCATGCGGCGCCTTTTCAACTTTGATGCGGCTTACAGTGCCGCGAGCACGGCCGCGCCCATTTCACGCGTGCCGACTTGCTTGCAGCCCGGCGTCAGGATGTCGCCGGTGCGGTAGCCCTGGGCCAGCACCTTCTTGACGGCGTTCTCGATGCGGTCGGCCTGCTCGGCGCGGTTCAGCGAGAAACGCAGCATCATCGCCGCCGACAGGATGGTGGCCAGCGGATTGGCCACGCCCTTGCCGGCGATATCTGGAGCGGAGCCGTGCGACGGTTCGTACAGGCCCTTGTTGTTGGCGTCCAGCGAAGCCGACGGCAGCATGCCGATCGAGCCGGTCAGCATGGCGGCCTCGTCCGACAGGATGTCGCCGAACATGTTGCCGGTGACGATCACGTCGAAGCTCTTGGGCGCCTTGATCAGCTGCATGGCCGCGTTGTCCACGTACATGTGCGACAGCTCGACTTCCGGGTATTCCTTGTGCACGTCGATCACGACGTCCTTCCAGAACTGGAAAGTCTCGAGCACGTTGGCCTTGTCCACGCTGCACAGCTTCTTGCCGCGCTTGGCCGCGGCCTGGAAGGCCACGTGGGCGATGCGGCGGATTTCCGGCTCGCTGTAGCGCATGGTGTCGAAGCCTTCGCGGGCGCCCTTGAACGGACCGTCCGGGGCTTCGCGCATGCCGCGCGGCTGGCCAAAGTAGATGTCGCCGTTGAGCTCGCGCACGATCAGGATGTCCAGGCCGGCCACCAGTTCGGGCTTCAGGCTGGACGCACCGGTCAGTTCCGGATAGCAGATCGCCGGACGGAAGTTGGCGAACAGCTGCAGGTGCTTGCGCAGGCCGAGGATGGCCTGCTCGGGACGCAGCGGGCGATCCAGCTTGTCGTACTTCCAGTCGCCCACGGCGCCGAACAGGATGGCGTCGGCTTCCTGGGCCAGCTTGAGGGTGGCGTCGGGCAGCGGATGGCCGCTGGCCTCGTAGCCGGCGCCGCCCACCGGGGCGGTTTCCATCTCGAATTTTTCGTCGAGCGCGTTCAAGACCTTGACGGCCTCCGCGATGATCTCGGGACCGATGCCGTCACCCGGCAGGACTGCGATTTTCATGCTTTGTCTTCCTTGTTTTGTCTCAGCGTACCAACCGGTCTCAGCCGACCACGCGGTTGTTCAACCACGGCATCCTGGCCACGCGCTCTGCCTCATATGCCTTGATCTTGTCGGCATGGCGCAGGGACAGGCCGATATCGTCAAAGCCGTTGAGCATGCAGTACTTGCGGAACGGCGCGATGTCGAACGGGTAGCTGTTGCCGCCCGGCGTGACCACCAGTTGCTTGTCGAGATCGATGGTCAGCTTGTAGCCGTTGAACGCATTGGTCTCGTTGAAGATGTGGTCGACCTGCAACTCGGTCAACACCACCGGCAGCAGGCCGTTCTTGTAGCAGTTGTTGAAGAAGATGTCGGCAAAGCTCGGCGCGATCACGGCGCGGAAGCCATATTGCGTCAGCGCCCAGGGTGCGTGCTCGCGCGAGCTGCCGCAGCCGAAGTTGCGGCGGGCCAGCAGGATCGAGCCGCCCTGGTAGCGCGGTTGATTGAGCACGAAGTCCGGGTTCAGCGGGCGGCGGCTGTTGTCTTGCCCGGGCTGGCCCACATCCTTGTAGCGCCATTCGTCGAACAGGTTCGGCCCGAAGCCGGTGCGCTTGATCGACTTGAGGAATTGCTTCGGGATGATGGCGTCGGTGTCGACGTTCTCGCGGTCCAGCGGCACCGTGAGCCCGCTGTGTACAGTGAACTTATCCATGGTCGGTTCCTTACTTCCTTGCCGCGCTTTCGAGCGAGCGGCCTGCGGCCTGTGTGTCCTTGCCAAGGCCGGCCATCGTATGGCAGCCGGCCAGTTGCAGCATGCCCAGGCATGCGAGCAACACAATCAGGGCTTGTTTCATGACGAGCCTGCGCGAATCAGCTGAGCTGGCGGATATCGACGAAGTGGCCTTCGATGGCAGCCGCGGCGGCCATCGCCGGGCTCACCAGGTGAGTCCGGCCACCGGCGCCCTGGCGCCCTTCGAAGTTGCGGTTCGAAGTCGACGCGCAGCGCTCGCCCGCCTCCAGGCGGTCGGCGTTCATGGCCAGGCACATCGAGCAGCCCGGCTCGCGCCACTCAAAACCTGCAGCCTTGAAGACCTTGTCCAGCCCTTCACGCTCGGCTTGTTCCTTGACCAGGCCCGATCCCGGCACCACCATCGCCAGCTTCACGTTGGAAGCCACGCGCCGCCCCAGCTTCTGCACGACCCACGCAGCAGCGCGCATGTCTTCGATGCGGGAGTTGGTGCAGGAACCGATAAAGACCTTGTCGATCTTGATGCTGTCCACTGGCACATTGGGCTGCAGGCCCATGTACTCGAGCGCGCGCTCCATGGCGTTGCGCTTGTTCGGGTCTTTTTCCTTCTCGGGATCCGGCACGCGGTCCTCGATGCTGACCACCATCTCGGGCGAGGTGCCCCAGGTCACCTGCGGACGGACGTCTTCCGCGCGCAGCTCGACCACCTGGTCGAAATGCGCACCGGCGTCCGAATGCAGCGTGCGCCAGTAGCCCACGGCCTGCTCCCACTCCACGCCCTGCGGCGAGAACGGGCGGCCCTTGACGTACTCGAGCGTGACATCGTCCACCGCCACCAGGCCAGCGCGCGCGCCCGCTTCGATGGCCATGTTGCACACCGTCATGCGCCCTTCCATGCTCAGGTCGCGAATGGCCGAGCCAGCGAACTCGATGGTGTAGCCAGTGCCGCCCGCGGTGCCGATCTTGCCGATCACGGCCAGCACGATGTCCTTGGCGGTGCATCCGCGCGGCAGCTTGCCTTCCACGCGCACCAGCATGTTCTTGGCCTTCTTGCCCAGCAACGTCTGCGTAGCCAGCACGTGCTCCACCTCGGAGGTGCCGATGCCGTGCGCCAGCGCGCCAAACGCGCCGTGCGTGCTGGTATGCGAATCGCCGCAGACCACCGTCATGCCCGGCAGCGTGGCGCCCTGCTCCGGCCCGATCACGTGCACGATGCCCTGGCGCAGGTCGTTCATCTTGAACTGGGTGATACCGTACGCGTCGCAGTTGTTGTCCAGTGTATCCACCTGCAGCTTCGACACCGGATCGGCGATGCCCTGGCTACGATCCGTGGTCGGCACGTTGTGGTCCGACACCGCCAGGTTGGCGCTGATGCGCCAGACCGGGCGCTGCGCCAGCTTCAGGCCTTCGAACGCCTGCGGGCTGGTGACTTCGTGCAGCAGATGGCGATCGATGTACAGCATCGTGGTGCCGTCATCCTCGACGTGCACGGTGTGGTCATCCCAAAGTTTGTCGTAAAGCGTCTTGGCCATGATGCAGGGGGGG
>NZ_JBXASU010000142.1:0-13946 GCF_058809705.1 Cupriavidus sp. MPR-AND1C
CTCCCCCGCCTTGCCCCCCTCAGGCTCCTCGCCCAGGTAAGCCTGCTGGACTTCGCGATTGACGCGGATCGCTTCGGGATCGCCCGAGGCGATCACAGTGCCGTTGACCATCACCGTGATCCGGTCCGCCACGGAGAACACCGCCTCCATGTCGTGCTCGACCAGCAGCACCGCGTGGCCATCGCGCAGCGAACGCAGCAGCGCAAGCATGCGTGCCGACTCCTCCGCGCCCATGCCGGCCAATGGCTCATCCAGCAGCAACACGGTGGGCTGGGTGGCCAGGCACATCGCCACCTCAAGCTGGCGCTTCTGGCCATGCGACAGCGCCGTGGCAACGGCATCCGCGCAGCCCGCCAGGCCGGCGCACTCCAAGGCTTCGTCGCCCAGCGCGCGGCTGGTGCGGCAACGCTGCGCGCCCTCCCATAGCCGCCAGGCCCGCTGCGCGCGCGACTGTGCCGCCAAGCGGCAGTTCTCGCGCACCGTCAGCGGCAGGAAGATATTGTTGCGCTGGTAGCTGCGGCCCACGCCCTCGCGCGCCAGGCGTGGTTGCGACCAGCCGGTCACGTCGCGCCCCTGCAATTGCAACGCGCCAGCCGATGGCGGCAGCTCGCCCGACAACATATTGATCAGCGTGGACTTGCCCGCGCCATTGGTGCCGATCACCGCGTGGATCTCATGCAAGGCCAGGTCCAGGTCCACGTCGCCCACCGCGGTGAGGCCGCCAAAGCGGCGAGTCAGCTTGCGGGCCGACAAGACCGGCGCAGGTACGACAGGTGCAGGTGCGTTCATCGTGATCCTCCTTGGCGCCGGCGCGCGGCACCACGGGCCAGGCTGATCAGCCCATGCGGCAGCAAGGCCACCGCCAGGATGACAAAGCCGCCCATCAGCAACTGCCAGTGCTTGGTCAGCGTGCTGAACCACTCCGCGAGCAAGACGAAGGAGAAGGCCCCCAGCACCGCGCCCGCCAGGCTGCCTGCCCCGCCCAGGATCACCATCAGCATGGCGTTGCCGGACTGGTGCCAGGATGCGATCTCCGGATTGACGAAGCCGTACTGGATGGCATACAGGTAGCCAGCCAGCCCGGCAAAAGTGCCGGCCACCACGAAGGCGCCAAGCTGGTAGCGATAGGTGGCATAACCGGCAGCACGCATGCGCTGCTCGTTATGCTTGATGCCCACCAGCGCATGGCCGAAGCGCGAGCGCAGCACTACCGCCAGCCCCGCCACCGTGAGCACCAGCGCGCCAAGTACCAGCCAGTAGAAATGCGTGACGTCGTTGACGTCGAACGGGTGCGCCCCCAACAGGCCGAACTCCGGCCGGAAATAGATATAGGTACCGTCGCTGCCGCCGGCGATCTTGGTGTCGTGAAAGACGAAGTACACCATCTGCGCGAATGCCAGCGTAACCATGATGAAATAGATGCCACGCGTGCGCAGCACCAGCGCGCCCACCACCAGCGCCAGCAGCGCGGCCGCGCCAAGCGCGCCCAGCAGCATAAGCCAGCCGTTGCCCGGACCGGCCTGCGGCGCCATCATCGCGGTGGCGTAGGCGGCCATGGCAAAGTAAGCCGCATGGCCCAGGCTGACCAGTCCGGTGTAGCCGATCAGCAACTGCAGCGACAGCGCGAAGATGGCCATGATCATGACCTTGCTGACCAGCTCGATGTAAAAGCGCTGCCCATCCGCATTCAGCAGTAGCGGCAGCACCGCCAGCACCGCAAACGCGGCCAGCCAGCCCAGGCCGCCCAGCCAGGGCATGGGCTGGCTGCGCGCGCGCACCGGCCCCTCCAATGCATTGCTATCGCTTGGCATATCCCTACCCCGCCTTGAACAAGCCCTGGGGTTTCCAGAGCAGGATGAGTGCCATCAGCAGGTAGACCAGCACGCCGGAGGCCTCCTGCCAGAACACCTTGCCGAACGTATCGACGAAACCCAGCAGCAGCGAGGCCACCATGGCCCCCTTGACCGAGCCGATGCCGCCGATCACCACCACCACGAAGCACACGATCAGCACCTGGCTACCCATGCCCGGATAGACCGAGGACACCGGCGCGGCGATCATGCCGGCCAGCACCGCCAGGGCCACGCCCAGCGCGAACACGAAGCGGTACAGCACCGTGACGTTGATGCCCAGCGACTGCACCATCTCGCGATTGGTGGCGCCGGCGCGAATCATCATGCCAAGGCGCGTGCGGCGGATGACCAGGTACATGGCCGCGGCCACCAGCAGGCAGATTGCGGAGATAAACAGCCGATAGACCGGATAGGTCATGTCATTGCCGATCGGCAGGGCCCAGTCAAGCATGGCCGGCACGGTCACGCCATGTACGTCGTCGTCCACCAGGATGCTGCGCAGTTCCTCGAACACGAGGATGAGCCCGTAGGTCATCAGCACCTGCTGCAGATGCTCGCGCTCATAGAGATAGCTGAAGAACACCCACTCCAGCACGTAGCCGAACGCCACCGCCAGCACGATGCCCAGCGGAACGGCGATCAGCAGGCTGCCGGTCAGCCCGGCCAGCGTGAAAGCCAGGTAGGCGCCCAGCATGTAGAAGCTGCCGTGGGCGAGGTTGATCACACCCATGATGCCGAAGATCAACGTCAGGCCGCTCGCGACAAGAAAGAGCAACAGGCCGTACTGGATGCTATTGAGGCACTGAATGAAGAAGGAAACGATATCCATGGATATCCATGCGGCAAAGCGGCAACTCGGTTGCGGTATGCGGCCCGGCTGGCGCCGGGCCGGACTTCGGCACGGCGCCTTGGCGGCGGCGGGCCACGGCGTTTACCCGCTCAGAGCCGGCAGCCGCGCGCCGGATCCGCCAACGCCTTCACCGCGACGGCGCCCAGCTTGTTCTCCCGGCCGTCGACTTTGCGCAGGTAGAAATCCTGCACCGGATTGTGGGCCTTCGACAGCGTGAACGTCCCGCGCGGGCTATCGACCTTGGTCTGCTCCATCGCCTTGATGACCTCGGCCTTCTTGCTCATGTCGCCCTTGACGGCGCCAGCGCCGGCGGCCAGCAACTGCGCAGCGTCGTAGCCCTGCACGGCGTACACGTCGGGCTGCAGCTTGTAGGCCTTGGCGTACTCCAGGCGGAAGCTTTTGTCGCGCGGGCTGGACAGGCCATCGGCATAGTGCAGCGTGGTTTCGATGCCTTGCGCCGCGGCGCCCTGTGCCTCCAGCGTGCCGTCGGTGAGAAAGCCCGACGCATAGAGCGGAATCTTGTCCTTGAGGCCCGCCGCGGCCCAGTCCTTGACGAACTTCACGGCGCCGCCGCCGGCGAAGAACACGAAAACCGCATCGGGCTTGATCGATGCGACCTCGGTAATCAACGCCTGGAATTCCACGTTGGGGAACGGCAGGCTCAACTCCTTGACCACCTTGCCGCCCTTGGCCTCGAAGGCTTCCTTGAAGCCCTTGACCGACTGCTCGCCGGCTGCGTATTTCCACGTCAGCGTGACCACCTTCTTCATGCCGCGCTCGGCCAGCACATGGCCCATGGCGTAGCCCGGCTGCCAGTTCGAAAACGAGGATCGGAAGATATTGGGGCCGCACAGCGGGCCGGTGGCTTCATCCACGCCCGCATTGGGGATGATCAGCAGCGTGTTGTTTTCCTTGGCCACCTTGACGATGCCCATCTGCACGCCCGAGTGCACCGTGCCCACCACCACGTCGACCTGATCGCGCTTGATCAGCTTGGTGGCGTTCTCCGGCGACTTGGCCGGATCGGACTCGTCGTCCACCTTGAAGTATTCGATCTCCCGCCCGCCCAGCTTGCCGCCCTGCTCCTGCACATACATCTTGAAGCCATTCTCGATGGCGTTGCCCAGCGACGCATAGGTGCCCGTGTAAGGCAGCATGAAGCCAACCTTGATCTTGCCGGTGCCCTGGGCATTGGCGCCCGCGGCAAAGGCAAGCGATGCAGCGATGGCTAGGCATGCGGGGGCCAGCCCGCGCGATGTGAAGCGATGCATGGATGTCTCCTGGTGGTCAAGCCGACTTCCGTCGCCTGGGCCGGCATCGCCAGCCTGCGGGACTCCCCTCCGTGCGCGGCATTCGCAGACCTCGCGAGCTGCCGGACGGGGGGAACTGCAGGCCAACGCGCAGGGGGCGCGGAATTATTTTAGGTATGAAGTATGTGCCGTTATAAACCTGACTGCCGCGTCCGTCAACGGCCCGGGCTGGTCGCGGTGAGGCGAGTGGCCGCATCGCGGGAGTTTAAGCAGGACGGTTTGTGGCGCATATCGATGGATACCCTCAATCTGCGCCATGGTGCCGTATTCGTCGTCCTCGCCTTGCACCGCCAGCACGGGACATTGGATCTGCGACAGCAGCGGATGCAGGTCGAAGGCGCGAAACGCGGGATCGAGCCAGATATCGTTCCAAGCCCAGAAGGCGGAATCCACATCGTCGTGATGGCGCGCCAGCTTGCTGCGCAGGTCCGTCTGCAGATAGGCCTCGCGGGTGGCCCGGATGCTGCTCACCGAGAGGTCCTCCACCAGGATGTGCGGCGCCAGCACGGTGATGCCATCGACCGCCTGAGGGAAACTCGCGGCATGGATCAGCGCGATCGAGCCGCCGTCGCTGTGGCCGAACAGCCAGGGCCTGCCACGTTTGCGTCCCGGCCCGATCTCGAGTGTGTCGAACAGCGCCGGCAGTGCCTCGCGCGCCTGGCGATGCATGAAGTCGACGCCCCACTTTTCCGGAGCGGGACGCGGGGTGGAGCGCCCGTAGCCATAACGCGACAGCACCAGCCCGCGAAAGTCCCCAGCCTCGCACAGCGCGGCGGGATAGTCGCGCCACATGCTGATCGAACCCAACCCCTCGTGCAGGAAGACCACCAGCGGGCGCTCCTGCCGCTGCGGCCGCAGCCACTGGATCTCTATCTGGATACGACGGCCGTCGAACGGAATTTCCACCAATTCGCTTTGCATGCCCTTGCCCTTCATCATCGGTCTGTCGCCGCCGGCGCGATTGCCGGCGGCGGAGCCACGCCGTCGGCAGCCGCATGCGCAGCCTGCTCACGCTGGCGCAGCCGGAAGCGCTGGATCTTGCCGGTGGCCGTCTTCGGCAGTTCAGCCACGCACTCGATCTGGCGCGGATACTTATACGGGGCCAGCCGCGACTTGACGAACGCCTGCAGCTCGGCCGCCATGCCTTCATGCCAGGACCGGCCGGGGCGCAGCACCACGAAGGCTTTGGGCTTGACCAGTTCGTCGGCATCGGCCACGCCGATCACCGCCGCCTCCAGCACGGCCGGATGCAAGGCCAGCACAGCCTCGACCTCGAATGGTGATACATAGATGCCGCCCACCTTGAGCATATCGTCGCTGCGCCCGGCGTAGATAAAATAGCCATCCGCATCCTGCTGGTACTTGTCGCCGCTGCGGGTCCATTCGCCCACGAAGGTGTCGCGGGTCTTGTCGCGGTTGCCCCAGTACATCAGCGCGGCACTCGGGCCCTTGATAAAGAGGTCGCCAATCTCGCCCGGCGCGCAGGGCTGGCCCGCTTCATCCAGCAGCCTCAGCGCGTAGCCGGGCACCGGCTTGCCGGTGGTGCCGTAGCGCACATCGCCGGGACGGTTCGACAGGAAGATGTGCAACATCTCGGTGGAGCCAATGCCGTCGAGAATGTCGCAGCCAAAATGCGCGCGGAAACGCTCGCCGATATCCTTGGGCAGCGCCTCGCCCGCCGAGGTGCAAACGCGCAGCGCAACGTCCGGCCGACCCGGCAGGTCGCTCGCGGCCAGCATGCCGGCATATAACGTGGGCACGCCGCAGAAAACCGTCGGGCGCTGTTCGCGCAGCCGGCGGAACACCGCTTGCGGCGTGGGACGTTCGGCCATCAACACGGTGGTGGCGCCAACGGCAAGCGGAAACGTCAGCGCATTGCCCAGGCCGTAGGCGAAGAACAGCTTCGCCGCGGAAAAAACCACATCGTCCTCACGCAGGCCAAGCACCTGGCGCGCATAAAGATCGGCGGTATGGAACAGGTTGCCATGCGTGTGCACGGTGCCCTTTGGGCGCCCCGTGGAGCCGGACGAATACAGCCAGAATGCGATGTCGTCGGGCCGCGTGGCGGCAGCGCCTTCCAGCGCCGTGCCCTGCCCGGCCATCTCGGCCACGCTCGGCCCCGGGCCGGCACTGCCGGCATCCGGTGCGGCAAGGATCAGCGCGGGCGCGGTGCCAGCTTTGCCGATAGCTTCGCGCATGACGCTGGCCAGCGGCGCCGAGACCACGGCCGCGCGCGCTGCGCTGTGGTCCAGCATGTAGGCGTAGTCGTCGACGGTCAGCAGCGTGTTGACGGCCACGGGCACCACGCCGGCGAGCAGGCAGCCGAGGAACACCGTGGGGAAATCGATGGTGTCCAGCGCGCACAGCAGCAGGCGCTCCTCGGGGCGGATCCCTGCATGCAGCAGGGCGGCGGCAAAGCGCCGGCAGCGCTGGTCCAGCGCGGCGAAGCTGAGCTGTCCGGCATCGTCCACATAGGCGACCTTGTCGGCGCGGCCTGCCGCCAGGTTGCGCGACAGCAAGTCGGCGGCGGCGTTGTAGCGGGCCGGCAGTACGGAAATGGCCGCCGCAGCAGTAGTAGCAGTAGCAGCATTGGTCGCATCAGCCGCCGGGGACGGGGATGCAATGGGGGGCGTCATGTCTCCACTCCTCGATGCCGTCCCCGGGCCGCACTTCGCCGCGGGAACGGATTCAGGTTTGTCGTGATTTTTTGTTTTTCTTCTTGACCTGCATTTGCCGATGCATTTTATTGCATATCACCTATTATGCAAGCAGAGAAATGCACTATATGACACGATGGCCGCGTCCCTTATAATCGCAACCCCGATCCCGGCCCCAACCGCTCCCATTCCCCATCCAAACCCGCCCGCCATGCGCCGCGACCCAGACCCACTGCTGGCCCCCGACTCCTCCGACGCCCGCCCTGCCGGCGAGCGCGATCCCTACCTGACGCAACTCGGCGAGCGCATCCGCTCGCTGCGCGCGGCGCGGGGCATGTCGCGCAAGGACCTCGCACGCGGCGCGGAGGTGTCCGAGCGCTACCTCGCCAACCTGGAGACCGGCACCGGCAATGCGTCCGTGCTGCTGCTGCGCCAGGTGGCGCGCGCGCTGGATGTGCCGCTGCCGGTGGTGCTGGCGGAGATGGAGACCCAGCACGCTGCTGGTGGCCAGCCTGCCTCGGAGTTCTCGCAGCTGGTGCAGTGGCTGGCGCAACTGCCCGCGGCCGACCTGTCACGCGTGCGCGAGGCTTGCCACCATGCCCTGGCGCCCTCCGCCTCCCATGACGCGCGCCATCGCCGCATTACGCTGATCGGGCTGCGCGGCGCCGGCAAATCCACACTCGGGCGGGCGCTGGCCGCAGCTATGGAAGTGCCCTTTGTCGAACTCAACGGCGTCATCGAGCAGGAGGCCGGCGCCAGCCTGGCCGAAATCCACTCGCTCTATGGGCAGGCCGCCTACCGCCGCTACGAGATGCGCGCACTTGAACGCGTGCTGCGCGAGAACGACCGCATGGTGCTGGCCACGCCCGGCAGCCTGGTCTCGGAGCCCTCCACCTTCAACCTGCTGCTGGCACGCTGCTACACGGTCTGGGTAAAGACCACGCCCGAGGAACACATGGCGCGGGTGGTGGCGCAGGGCGACATGCGCCCGATGGAAGGCAACCGTGAAGCCATGGACGATTTGCGCCGGATCCTGCTGGCGCGCACCCCGCTGTACTCCCGCGCGGACGTGACGATCGACACCAGCGGCCAGGATCCCACCACCTCCCTGCAGGCCTTGCGCGCCCACCTTCGAATCATCGGCGCGTGATTGGCGCGTGATTGGCGCGTGAACCTCGCGCAAGGATTGCGCCGGCCGAATTTGTGCACTATATTTCATCACGAGGGATGATCGACAATATAATGCATAAAGGAGACCACGATGTCCGCCCCGGCTACTTCCACCGCCACCGCCACAGCCACCACTGAGCAAGCCCCCGTCACCTTTGAGCGCGACCCCGCGCAGTACCGCCACTGGAAACTGACGTTCGCGGGCCCGGTGGCCACGCTGTCCATGGATGTCGACGAAGACGGTGGCCTGCGCCCCGGCTATGCCCTCAAGCTGAACTCCTACGACCTCGGCGTGGACATCGAACTGCACGACGCCGTGCAGCGCATCCGCTTCGAGCACCCGGAAGTGCGCACCGTGATCCTCACCAGCGCCAAGGACCGCATTTTCTGCTCGGGCGCCAACATCTTCATGCTCGGCAAGTCATCGCACGCCTGGAAGGTGAATTTCTGCAAATTCACCAACGAAACCCGCAACGGCATCGAGGACGCCAGCCGCCACTCTGGCCTGAAGTTCATCTCGGCCTGCAACGGCACCACCGCCGGCGGCGGCTATGAGCTGGCCCTGGCCTGTGACGAGATCGTGCTGGTGGACGACCGCTCCTCCGCCGTCAGCCTGCCCGAAGTGCCGCTGCTGGGCGTGCTGCCCGGCACCGGCGGGCTCACGCGCCTCACCGACAAGCGCCGGGTGCGACGCGACCACGCCGACATCTTCTGCACCACCACCGAGGGCGTGCGCGGGCAGCGGGCGCACGACTGGAAGCTGGTCGATGCCGTGGTCAAGCCGGCGCGCTTCGCAGAGCATGTGCAACAGCGCGCGCTCGCGCTTGCCGCGCAGAGCGACCGCCCCGCCGGCCACGATGGCGTGAAGCTCACGCCACTGTCGCGCAGCCAGGAGGCGCACGGCTACCGCTATGACACAGTCCAGGTGCATATCGACCCACGTGCCCGCAAGGCCACGCTGACGGTCTTCGGTCCGGCCAAGCACCAGCCGCAGGCGCTGGCCGCGATCCTTGCCGCCGGCGCCGACTGGTGGCCACTGAAGATGGCGCGCGAGCTCGACGACGCCATCCTCACGCTGCGCGCCAACCATCTCGATATCGGCATATGGATCCTCAAGACCGAGGGCGACCCCCATCAGGTGCTGGCCACCGATGCGCTGCTGGATGCGCATGCCAGCCACTGGTTCGTGCGCGAAACCATCGGCATGCTGCGCCGCACGCTGGCGCGCCTGGAGGTGTCGTCGCGCACGCTGTTTGCGCTGATCGAGCCAGACTCCTGCTTTGCCGGCACGTTGCTGGAGCTGGCCCTGGCCGCCGACCGCAGCTACATGCTGCACCTGCCCGACGCGCCGGATGATGCACCGCGTGTGTTCGCCAGCACCGCCAACTTCGGCCGCTATCCGGCCGTCAACGGACTGACCCGGCTGGCCGCGCGCTTCTGCCAGGACGAGGTGGCAATCCAGGCCGTGCAGGACCATATCGGCGCGCCCCTCGACGCCATCAACGCCGCCTCGCTCGGCCTCGTCACCGCCACGCCAGATGACATCGACTGGGAAGACGAGATCCGCATTGCCATCGAGGAGCGCGCCAGCCTGTCGCCGGACGCCTTGACGGGACTCGAAGCCAACCTGCGCTTCGGACCGGTGGAGACCATGGAGACCCGCATCTTCGGCCGCCTCACCGCCTGGCAGAACTGGATCTTCAATCGGCCCAACGCGGTGGGCGAGCAAGGCGCGCTCAAGGTGTTCGGCTCGGGCAACAAGGCCCGCTTCGACTGGGACCGCGTCTGAGCCCGTTTGTCCATTTGGGCCAGCCGCCCATGCAACAAAAAACAAGACAAGGAGACAACCCCGTGCGCATCGACTACAGCCAGAAGATCCCGAACAACGTCAACCTGTCCGACGACCGCGCGCTGCAGCGCGCACTCGAGCACTGGCAGCCCGCCTTTCTCGACTGGTGGCGCGACATGGGACCCGAAGGCTCGCACCAGCACGATGTCTACCTGCGCACAGCGGTCTCGGTCGATCCCGCCGGCTGGGCGCACTTCGACCACGTCAAGATGCCCGACTATCGCTGGGGCATCTTCCTCCAGCCCGCGGACCCGGCACGCCGCATCCATTTCGGCGAGCACAAGGGCGAAGCGGCCTGGCAGGAAGTGCCGGGCGAGCATCGCGCCAACCTGCGGCGCATCATCGTCACCCAGGGCGACACCGAGCCGGCCTCGGTGGAGCAGCAACGCCACCTGGGCATGACCTGCCCCTCGCTGTACGACCTGCGCAACCTGTTCCAGGTCAATGTGGAAGAAGGCCGCCACCTGTGGGCCATGGTGTACCTGCTGCATCGTCATTTTGGGCGCGACGGGCGCGAAGAGGCCGAGGCGCTGCTGGGGCGGCGCTCCGGCGACGAGGACAACCCGCGCATCCTGGGCGCCTTCAACGAGCGCACGCCCGACTGGCTGGCTTTCTTCATGTTCACCCACTTCACCGACCGCGACGGCAAGTTCCAGCTCTGCGCGTTGGCCGAATCCAGCTTTGACCCGCTGGCGCGCACCACGCGCTTCATGCTGACCGAAGAAGCCCACCACATGTTCGTCGGCGAGTCCGGCATCTCCCGCGTGATCCAGCGTACCTGCGAAGTCATGCGCGAGCGCGATATCCAGGATCCCGCGGACGTGCGCGCCGCGGGCGTGATCGACCTCGACACCATCCAGCGCTACCTCAACTTCCACTACAGCGTGACCATCGACCTGTTCGGCGCCGATCAGTCGTCCAACGCCGCCACCTTTTACAGCGCCGGGCTCAAGGGCCGCTTCGAGGAAGGCAAGCGCGGCGACGACCACGTGCTCAAGGGCGAGGTGTACCGCATCCTCGACGTCACCGACGGCCGCCTGGGCGAGCGTGAGGTGCCCATGCTCAACGCGCTCAACGAGGTGCTGCGCGACGACTACGTCAAGGACACGCTCGGCGGCGTGGCGCGCTGGAACAAGGTGATCGAAAAACACGGCATCGCGTTGCGCATGACGGTGCCGCACAAGGCGTTCAACCGCAAGATCGGCAGCCTGGCCAACGTCCATGTCTCGCCGGCTGGCGAGCTGCTCACCGAAGCGCAATGGCAGGCCGGCGAGCGCGAGTGGCTGCCAACCAGCGAGGACCGCGCCTTCGTGGCCTCGCTGATGGGCCGGGTCACCGAGCCCGGCAAGTACGCCAACTGGATCGCTCCGCCGGTGGTGGGCGTCAACCGCCAGCCGATGGATTTCGAGTACGTGCGCTTCAACTGACCCTGACCAGCCCGGACTGACCCACGGGCAACATGCGGCGCAGCACCGGCGACAGACCGGCCGCGCGCCAAGGAGACCAAAGAGATGGGTGCCCCCGACATCATCAAGCAGCACCTGATTGACCCCGAGATCTGCATCCGCTGCAACACCTGCGAAGACACCTGCCCGATCGACGCGATCACCCATGATGACCGCAACTACGTGGTCAGGGCCGATGTGTGCAACGGCTGCGGCGCCTGCCTGGGGCCGTGCCCCACCGGCGCGATCGACAACTGGCGCACGATGCTCAAAAGCGAGGCCTATCCGATCGAGGCGCAGTTGCTATGGGACGAGCTCCCGGCCAGCCTGCCCTTGCCGGCGGACGCGGGGATCGACAATGCGCCGGATCCGGATTCACCGCAGACCGGGCAGGAGCCCCAAACCCAGCAGGTTGAAACCAGCCGGCATACCTCGCCCAAGGCGCCGTGGTCGGCGGCGCATCCGTATGTCAACCTGCACGGCGTGCGCGCCCCCGTCACCGCCACCGTGGCCGGCAACTACCGCCTGACCGCCGACGACGCATCGAGCGACGTGCATCACATCGTGCTGGATTTCGGGCAGCACTTTTTCCCGGTGCTGGAAGGCCAGGCCATCGGCATCGTGCCGCCCGGCACCGACGCCAGCGGCAAGCCGCACTACATCCGCATGTACTCGATCGCCAGCCCGCGCGACGGCGAGCGGCCGGGCTATAACAACCTGGCGCTCACCGTGAAGCGCGTCGAGCAGGATCATGAAGGGCAGCCGGTGCGCGGCGTGGCATCCAACTTCCTGTGCGATCTCGCGCGCGGCGACGAAGTGCGCGTGGTCGGCCCGTTCGGCACCACCTTCCTGATGCCCAACCACCGTGAAGCCAGCGTGATGATGATCTGCACCGGCACCGGCTCGGCCCCGATGCGCGCCATGACGGAACACATGCGGCGCAACGCCGGACAATTCGACGGACAGCGCCTGCTGTTCTTCGGCGCCCGCAACGCGCGGGAACTGCCCTACTTCGGCCCGTTGATGAAACTGCCGCCAAGCTTCCTCGATATCCATCTCGCCTTCTCGCGCGATCCCGGCCAGCCCCGGCGCTATGTACAGGACGCCATCCGCGAAGCCGGCGCCCGCGTGGCGGCGCTGCTCAACGATCCGCACGGCCATGTCTACATCTGTGGCCTCAAGGGAATGGAAGACGGGGTGCTGGCTGCGTTCGCAGAGGTTTGCGCAGGTGCCGGGCTGGCCTGGGGTGAACTGGAAGCTGCCATGAAGACAGAGGGACGGCTGCATATCGAGACGTACTGAGACGGTTTGACCCATACTGATCCGGTGGAAGGCCTCGCTGCGTTGCACCCCGCACCCTCGCAACAGAGAGCGCTGCAGAAATGTCGTATACAGGACAAGTGCGCATTTTGCAGTGGGCGGGGCCACCAAGCCATGCCGATAAAGTTGGCGTTTCCCGCTTCCCTTACGAAACGAACCTCCTATAATGTTTCTGAAGAAACAGGAGCGAGGCGATGCAACCCAAGCAAGTCCCGGAGCATCTTCCTGCCGGCAGTCCGGACCCCGGCACCACCCTCACCAAGGCGGTCATGCGTGCAGCCGGCTTCCTTGGCATCAGCCAGGCAGGCGTGGCCAACGTGCTGGGCATCAGCACCGCCTCCGTATCCCGAATGGCTTCCGGGGGCTATGTGCTCGATGCGCATCGCAAGGAATGGGAGTTCGGTGTGCTGTTCGTGCGCCTGTTCCGCTCGCTCGACGCCATCCTCGGCCACAGCGACCAGGCCCGCCTCTGGCTGGCCAACGAAAACCTGGCGTTGGGTGGCAAGCCGCTCGACCTGATCCGCACAACAGAGGGCCTGGTACGTGTCGTTCACTATCTGGATGCCACCCGCGGTCGCGTCTGAGCGCAAGCCGTTTGCGCTCACGCTCTGGCGCGCGGTTGAGGCCCAGCATGTGGTATCGACCATGCCGTTGGTCGACAGCCTGGAGGAGCAGGCCGTGCTGGAAGCCGTGCTGGATGCCGGCAAGCCCGCGGTGCCCGCCGACGCGCGCCACCTGCACTATCTTCTGTTCACGCCCTTTCGCTACCCGCCCTCGCCCTGGGGCTCGCGCTTTCGCGCCGAGCAGGATCCTGGCGTGTTCTACGGCGCGGACGATATTCGCACCGCCTGCGCGGAACTGGGCTACTGGCGCTGGCGCTTCCTGCTCGACAGCCCGGCGCTGCCCCGCATCGACGCCCGGCCCCACACCTTGTTCCAGGTCAGCGTGCGCACCGACGGCATCGCGCTTGACGCCCCGCCCTTTGCCGAAGACGCCGCAAAGTGGACCGATCCCGACCACTATGATGCCTGCCAGGCCCTGGCCCGCACGGCCCGGGAGGCTGGCCTCGGCATGATCCGCTACACCTCGGTGCGCGACCCGGAGCACGGCGCCTGCGCCGCACTGCTGACCCCGCGCGCCTTCGCCGAACCGCAGCCACGCATCACCACCACCTGGATGCTGACCGTGCGGCCTGACCGCGTCATCTGGCAACGCGACGACCTGCTGCAGCGGGACAGCTTCCAGTTTGCCGCCGGCGTCTGGCAGCGCGGCAAGGCCAGCCCCGACCCTGCCTGACCCCCAGCGCGCCATTGCGGCCGCGATCCCAATCAGGGCGAGTTCTTGCGCCCTTCCCCATTCTGGCGCAATTGGCTGTTGCACCGCGGTAGGATTTGCCTTATAATCTCTTTCTTCGACGGACGCGGGGTGGAGCAGTTGGCAGCTCGTCGGGCTCATAACCCGAAGGTCGCAGGTTCAAGTCCTGCCCCCGCAA
>NZ_JBXASU010000143.1:0-13370 GCF_058809705.1 Cupriavidus sp. MPR-AND1C
AGATGTGTTTAAGAGACATGTCCTTTTCTCCAAGGTTCTGGCCCCATTCTCGCAGGACAGACGGGTTCGTGCCATTTAGGATGAGCGCCAGGATTCCCCATTGTCTTTTCAGCCCCCGTTTCCATCATGAGCAGCCGCATCGAAACCGCGCCCGGCGGCGCGAATGCCTCGCCGCAAGGCCTGGCCCAGACTTCCACTACCGCGCAGGCCACCGAGCGGACCGGCTTCCGGGTGCTGGGGGCGATCAGCTTTTCGCACTTCCTCAACGACATGATCCAGTCGCTGATCCTGGCCATCTATCCGATGCTCAAGGGCGGCTTCAACCTCAGCTTTACCCAGATCGGGCTGCTGACCCTGACGTACCAGATCACCGCCTCGCTGCTGCAGCCGGTGGTGGGCCTGTACACCGACAAGCATCCCAAGCCGCAGTCGCTGTCGATCGGCATGGGGTTCACGTTGTGCGGCTTGCTGCTGCTGTCGGTGGCGCCTACCTATGGCGTGCTGCTGGTGGCCGCGGCGCTGGTGGGCACCGGGTCGTCGATCTTCCATCCGGAGTCGTCGCGCGTGGCGCGCATGGCGTCGGGCGGGCAGCACGGGCTGGCACAGTCGATCTTCCAGGTTGGCGGCAACGCGGGCAGCGCGACCGGGCCGCTGCTGGCGGCGTGGATCGTGCATCAGCAGAGCAGCGTGGCGTGGTTCTCGCTGGCGGCGTTGCTGGCGATTGCCGTGCTGTGGCAGATTGGCGGCTGGTATGGCCGTGAACTGGCGCACACCACGCGCAAGCGCAAGGCTGTCGCTGCCGCCGCGCCGCTGCCGCGCCGCACCGTGGTGCGGGCCATGGTGGTGCTGATGGCGCTGGTGTTCTCCAAGTATTTCTACATGGCGAGCCTGAACACGTATTACACCTTCTACCTGATGGAGCGTTTTGGCCTGACGCGGCAGAGTTCGCAGCTCTACCTGTTCGTGTTCCTGTTCGCGGTGGCGGCCGGCACCATCCTGGGCGGACCGATCGGCGACCGCATCGGCCGCAAGCGCGTGATCTGGGCGTCGATCCTGGGCGTGGCGCCGTTCACGCTGATGCTGCCGCATGCCAACCTGTTCTGGACTGGCGTGCTGTCGTTCATCATCGGCTTTATCCTGGCGTCGGCGTTCTCGGCCATCCTGGTGTTCGCGCAGGAACTGATCCCGGGCAAGGTGGGCATGGTGTCGGGCTTGTTCTTCGGCTTTGCTTTCGGCATGGGCGGCATCGGCGCGGCGGTGCTGGGCAAGCTGGCCGATGCGCATGGCATCCAATCGGTCTACCAGCTGTGCGCCTTCCTGCCGTTGCTGGGGCTGCTGGCCATTTTCCTGCCAGACCTGGGCGGGCGAAAAAAGCTGGCCTGAGCCTGCGCGCGGCGGCGCTCGGTTGAAGTCGATGGCGAGCACGCCGGCGGGTTCGCCGGTGGCGCGGCCGCCTTCGCGGATGGCGGCCGCGCAGGTGGCCCACCAGCGCACGCCGCAGGCGAGCGCGTACAGGTCGCCGCCGGCCACGTAGCTCCTGTCAGGGTGGCTGAGCCGGTCAGCGGCCGGTCTTGTCCTGCGACACGTCCATGATCATGCGCGTGAGCAGGTACAGGCGCGGCGTGACCGAGTTGAGGTCGACGTATTCCGCATCGTTGGAGTGCGCGCCAAAGCCGCGCAGGCCAAAGCGCTCGATCACAGGCGCCTTGGTGGCGGCCGCGGCAAAGGCCGCATCGGTGCCGCCGCCTTCGGCGGTGTCGTACACGGCCAGCTTCTCGCCGATCTCCGCATACACGCCTTGCGCGTGCGCGGCCAGCTTGCGCGCGGCGTCGGTGACTTCCAGCGGCGGGCGGCGACGTTCGAATCTGACCTCGACCTTGGTCTCGGGAATCAGCTGCTTCTTCACGCGTTCCTGCAGCGTGCGCTCCAGGTTGTCGTAGTCGGCGGTGCGCAGCACGCGCACGTCGGCCTGGGCCGTGGCGGTGGCCGGGATCACGTTGCGGTTGGTGCCGGCCGAGGAGATCGTCCAGTTCACCTTGAGCCCGGTCTCGTGGTTGGACAGGTCGCGCATCTGCAGGATCTGGTGCGAGAGTTCATACAGCGCGTTGCGGCCGTTCTCGGGAGAGCTGCCGGCGTGCGACGCCTTGCCGTGCACGGTCAGCGAGATGGCGCCGATGCCGCTGGTGGCCAGCGACAAGCGGTCGCCGGTCACGCGCGTGGCTTCGCAGGAGAACACCGCGTCTTGCTGGCTGCCCATCCTGGTCAGCATGGCGCGCGCGCCCGGCGAGCTGATTTCCTCGTCGCCGTTGATCAGCACGGTCAGTGTGCCGTAGTCCTTGAAGCCCATTTTCTGCAGGATGGCCACCGTATGCAGGATCACCGCCACGCCGTTCTTGTCGTCGGCGATGCCCAGGCCGTAGGCGCGCTCGCCGTCGATGCGAAACGGCTGCTGCGCCAGCATGCCGCGCAGGTAGACCGTATCCATATGGCCGATCAGCATGATGTTGCGCTTGCCCGTGCCCTTGAACTGCGCCATCACCATCTTGCCCACTTGCCTGGGCGTGTCTTCCATGCGGTAGACCTCGGTAGGCTCGATCAACTGCGCGTCGCCGCCCATCGCGGCCAGCCGGTCGCGGATCAGCGCGGCGATGCGGTCCAGCCCTTCGATGTCCTTGCTGCCGGACTCGATCGAGACCAGGTCCTTGAGGGTGGCGATGAGCGCTGGCTTTTCTTGCTGGGACAGCTGGTAGGCGGGCTCCACCGGCGCCGCTTGCGCGGCAGCGGCGCAGAGCAGGGCGGCGAGCGTGGCCGCCGCTTTCAAGGATGGACTGCAGCGATGGGCAAGCGCGCTGGCGCGCGGGCTAAAGTTCAAGCGCATGTGGGGGCTCCGTGATGCAGTGAGGAAAAACGCAGTGGGGGGACAGATAAAAGGCAGGGCGGATTGCAGGGTTCGTGCCATGCGTGGCGCACGCGTTGCTGCGATGCGCCTGCCTGATGCGTCATTCGCCGGCCGTCTCGAAGCCCTGCAGCCAGCGCCGCAACAGGCTTGCCAGCTGCCTGCGCTCGGCGGCCGAGAGCCGCTCCAGCAAGCGATGCTCATTGGCCACGTGTACTTCCAGCGCGTGGTCGATGCGCACGCGGCCTGGCTGGGTCAGCTCGATCAGCAGCCCGCGCCGGTCATCCGGGTTGGGGCTGCGGCGCACCAGCCCGGCGCGCTCCAGATGGTCGATCCGGTTGGTCATGGTGCCTGAGGTGATCATCAGCGAATCGATCAGCGCGCCCGGCGACATCGCATAAGGCGGGCCAGAGCGGCGCAGCGTGGCCAGCACGTCGAACTCCCAGGTATTCAGTCCGGTCGGCGCCAGCGCGGACTCCACCGCGCGGTCAGTATGGCGCGCCAGGCGCCACACCCGGCCGATGATGCCCATCGGCGCGGCGTCCAGGTCCGGGCGCTCGCGCGCCCACTGGGCCAGGATATGGTCGACCCGATCGCCCCCGCCTTCGGGGGCCTCGCCGTTGCCGGCTTTCGGGGAGGGCGCCGTCGCGCTGCTTGCCTTGGGTTTGCCGCGGGTAGCCATGGTGGGCTGCTGTTGATCCTGGATGACGAGAATCTTGACATCAAGGCTTTCGGTTCGTAAAGTGGATTTTATATCTTGATATCAAGAATGTTGTCTTGAAGAAAATGGAGCCATGACGACATGAAACCCGCCCCTCAGCGCGACCCCCGGCCCGCCTCGCCAGCGCGGCGCGCGGCGCGCCCATCCTCGTCGTCTTCCACGCCTGCCCCGCAGGTTCAGGTACGCACGGCGGATGTCCTGCTGACCGCTTCGGCGCCCCTGATCTGGGGCAGCACCTACCTGGTCACCAGCCAGTGGCTGCCGCCGGGACAGCCGCTGCTGTCCGGCGTGATCCGCGCGCTGCCGGCCGGCCTGGCGATGCTGGCGTGGGGCCGGCAACTGCCGCGCGGCGGCTGGTGGTGGAAGGCGGCGGTGCTGGGTGTGCTCAATATTGGCCTGTTCCAGGCCATGCTGTTTATCGCCGCCTACCGGCTGCCGGGCGGCGTGGCGGCCACCGTGGGCGCGATCCAGCCGTTGCTGGTGGTGGTGCTGGCGTGGCTGCTGCTGGGCGCGCGGCCGCGTCCGGCGACGTGGCTGGCCGGGCTGGGGGGCATCGGCGGCGTGGCCTTGCTGGTGCTGGGACCCGCCGCGCGGCTGGACGGCGTGGGCGTGGCGGCCGCGGCGGCCGGCGCGGTGTCGATGGCGCTGGGCACGGTGCTCGCCAAACGCTGGCGGGCACCGGTCTCGCCGCTGGTGCTCACCGCGTGGCAGCTCACCGCGGGCGCCTTGTTCCTGCTGCCGTTTGCGCTGGCCTTCGAGGCCCTGCCGGCGCGGCTGACGGTGCCCAACGTGCTCGGCTACCTGTGGCTGTGCGTGGCCGGTGCCGGCGTGAGCTATGCGCTCTGGTTCCGCGGCATCGGCCGCTTGCCGACTGCGGCGGTGTCGGCGCTGGGCCTGCTCAGCCCCGTTAGCGCCACCGCGCTGGGCTTCCTGGTACTCGGCCAGCGCCTGAGCCCGGCGCAGATGGCCGGTGCGCTGCTGGTGCTGGCCAGCGTGTGGCTCGGGCAGCGCGCGCCGAAGGCGGCACCGGCCGCAGCCGGAGGCGTCGGGGCCTCAGATGCCTCAGATAAGGCGCATGGGCCGTTGGCACCGCGGCAAGGGTGAACTGCAAGGATGAACGCAAAGGTGAACGGCCAGGGTGAATGGCGCGCCGTTTTTGCGGCATCATGGCGGGCATGACGTCCGCCGTACCTTCCCCCACCTCCCCCCGGCCCGCTTGCGATCACTGTCTGGCGCTAGCGGCGGATTCCCGCCGGCGCGAGCCGCATGAGCGGCTTGTGCTCAAGCACACCGCGCCGCTGGTCAGCCAGAGCGCCGCCGGCGTGCCGTTCAGCATGCTCACGTTCACGTGCCGCGAGTGCGGCACCGTATGGCGGCTCTATGACCGCGCCAACGAGCTCTTTGTCTCGTGGGTGCCGGACCGCGCGCTGGGCCGCGGCGCCGATCGGATAAGATAGCGCCTGCTTCCTGCCTGCGTGCTGACGGTCCAGCGCCCGGTTCCGGGCCGCCCGGCGGCGCCAGCACGGCCAGTTCCGTCGTTCCGTTGTTCCGTCTTCCAACCGTTGTCCTCGTCGTCCCCCGCCATGTCCGTTTCCCACCGAATTCCCCTGCTGGCTGCTGCCTCCGTGTTTGCGGCCGCCCTGACGAGCCCGCTCGCCAATGCCGCTGACGCTGCCAGCGCCGCTGGTGCCGCTGGGGCATATCCAGCGCGCCCGATCCGGCTGATCGTGGCCTATCCCACCGGCGGCATCAGCGATACCGTGGCGCGCGCGCTCGGCGAGCGCCTGTCGGCCCAGATGGGTGCCTCGGTGGTGGTGGAAAACAAGGCCGGCGCGGGTGGCAGCATCGGCATCGACGCCGTGGCCAAGGCCGCGCCGGACGGCTACACGCTGGGCTTTGCCTCGACCAGCCCGCTCACGCTCAACCCGCACGTGGGCCGCGTCAACTACGATCCGCAGCGCGACATCGCGCCGGTCATGAGCGTGATGTACTCGCCGGTGCTGGTGATCGCCACGTCGAGCTTTGGCGGCAAGTCGTTCCAGGACCTGCTGGCGCAAGCCAAGGCCAAGCCGGGCTCGGTGCGCTGGGCCACGTCGGGCCTGGGCACGGTTGGCCATGTCATGCTGGAACAGGTCAGGTCGAAGGCCAAGGCCGACCTGACCCTGATCCCCTACAAAGGCGCGGGCCAGCAGATGAACGACGCGCTCGGCGGGCAGTTCGAAGTGATGAGCACCAACGCCAGCCCCATGCTGACCCAGCACATGCAGGCCGGCCGGCTGCGCGCGCTGGCGGTGGGCGCGCCCAAGCGCATCGCGTCGCTGCCCAATGTGCCGACCTTTGCCGAGCTGGGCTACCCCAAGGCCAACCTCACCTCCACCTTCGGCATCTTCGCGCCGGCGCACACGCCCGCGGCCATCATCACCAGGCTGAATGCCGAACTGAACAAGGCCCTGCAAGAGCCGGAGGTGCGCGAGCGCCTGCTCAAGGGCGGCGAAGTCCCCACCGGCGGTACCGCCGCGCAGTTCGCCAAGGCCATCCATGCGGAATACGACGACAACGCCCGCATCGTGAAGGAAGCGGGCATCAAGGCGGACTGACGGGCCGGGCGGCCGCGTCACGGCTGCTCGATCAGGTCCAGCCGGCAGCCGGTGGCATACACCGCCGACAGGCGCACGCCATTGCGCGGCTCCAGCGCCAGCTTGGTGCGCACGCGCGACAGGTGGCTGTCCACCGTGCGCGACGCGGACGGCATGCTGCGGTGCCAGACCGATTCCTCGATGGTCTGGCGCAGCAGCAACTGGCCGGCATGGCGAAACAGCAAGACCGCCAGCGCGTACTCCTTGGGCGCCAGCTTGACCAGGCGGCCGTTGACGAAGGCGCGCCGCTCGGCCAGCACAAAGCGGTACGCGCCCAGCTCAAGGTCGCCGCAGGCCTGCGCTACCGGCGCCATGCGCCGCAGCAGCGCATCGACGCGCGCGGCCAGCTCGGCGTGGCGCACCGGCGGTGCCAGGAAGGCATCCGCGCCATGGGCGAAGCACCGGGCGATATGGTCGTCGTCGTTGTGCTGGCTCAGCAGCATGACCGGCAACGCATCGCCGAGGGTACGGCGTATCCACAGCAAGACGTCGCGCGCCGGGATGCCGGGAACCTCCCAGGCCATCAGCAGCAGCGCGTATGGCTCGTTGCGCAGCGCCTGCATCAGCGCGCCCCCTTCGCGAAAGCGCACTGCCTCATGGCCGCTGAGCCTGAGCGTCTGTTCCAGCAGGATGGCTCGCGCCGGGTTGTCCTCCAGTACTGCGACTCGCATGAACTCTCTCCTCGTGCGCGGCATTGCCAGGGCATCTTAGCGTCGCGGCCCGCGTGGCGGATCGTGAATAGAGGCTGCCGCCGCAGATTGCGAAACTTCTCATGCGACAGACTTCTCTCGCGGCTTCTAATGACGGATAGCCCCGCATCGTCGGGTCACTCCCTGGCGCCGGCGGCGCCAATTACCGCGAGACCGGCGGGCGTCCAAGCCTTTCCGGCCAAATTGCATGGGTATGAAGATCGCATCACTGGAAGATGAACCCGCCGAGGCGGCCCTGATCCGGCAGATTCTCGGCGAGGCCGGGCATGCCTGCACCACCTTCACGCGCAGCCGCGACCTGCTGCGGCAACTGCGCGAGGAGAACTTCGACCTGCTGCTGCTCGACTGGCAGATGCCGGATCTCTCCGGCAAGGAGGTGCTGACCTGGGTGCGCGCCAACCTGGACCGGCGCGTACCCGTGATGTTCCTGACCTGCCGCGTGGAGGAGGAAGACATCGTCGATGGCTTCGCCACTGGCGCCGACGACTACATGCTCAAGCCGGTGCGTCGCGGCGAGCTGCTGGCGCGCACCCGTTCGCTGCTGCGCCGCGCCTATCCGGACCCGGGCAGCGGCGGCGCGCAGGTCGCGCTGGCCGACTACGTCATCGACTGCGCCGCGCGCACGGTGGCGCATCGCGCCCGGCCGCTCAGGCTGACGCCCAAGGAGTTCGACCTGGTCGTGCTGCTGTTTCGCAACGAAGGGCGCATCGTGTCGCGCGACCATATCGTGGCGGCGGTCTGGGGGCGCGAGATCTCGCCGCTGTCGCGCACCATCGATACGCATATGTCGCGTGTGCGCAGCAAGCTTGCCCTGCATCCGGAGCACGGGCTGCGGCTGCTGCCCGTCTACACGCATGGCTACCGTCTCGAGCTCACCGGCGCGGCGCCATGACGGCGTGGCTGCGTTGTGAAATCCTGCGCTGGGTAGCGGGCCTGCGTGCTGTCGCGCGTTGCCTGGAGCATCTCGCCCTCAGGATGGGAGCGGGCACGGAAGAGGGCGGGCAAGACATGACTGCAGGCATGGCCGCCATCCGCGCGATGCCGCCTGCCGGCGGCGCCGTCGATGCGGCGGCCTGCGACAGCGCTGCGCTGGCATCCTGGCAAACCGCCATGCGGGCGTTGTCGCACGATCTGCGCTCGCCGCAGAGTGCCATCCTGGCGCTGGTGCAATTGCACCAGGACGTGCCGCGCGCACGCGCGCACGCGGCATTCGTGGCGCAGGCGGCGGGCTATGCGCGGGCGTCGCTGCGGCTCACCGACGACATCGCGCGGTTGTTGCGCGAGCTTGCCCACGGTTACCGCATGGAGATACTGGAGCTGACGGCGCTGGTGCGCGAGTCCGCAGACACGTTCTGCCTGCCTGCCGGGCGCACGCCCGAACTCGACCCGGCTGGCCGCAAGGCCTGGATACGGGGCGATGCCGCCATGCTGTCCGAAGCCCTGCGCGTGCTGATGGCGCTGGCCATGATGTCCGCGGCCGGGAGCACGCCGCCGCGGGTGCGCCAGCGGCTCGACGGCAGCCTCTGCCGGATTTCGATCGCATTCGTGCCCGACCCCGACCCCGGCCCTGATGCGCAGGCGTGGCGGGCCGCGCGTGCCGGGACGCCGGCGATGCAGTTTTGCCGCCGCGTGCTGTTGCGCCATGGCGGCGCGCTCGATGCGGATCGCGCCGCGGATGCCAAAGCCGGAACGCAAGCCGGCGTTGTGTCCGACGGCGGCGTCACCTGGCATCTGCACTTGCCCATGCTGCCCTGAAAAACAAAAAAAGCACCCGAAGGTGCTTTCCTGCAGTCAGGCGTTACCCCACGCGAGCGCGGGGCATGCCGACAAGGACAATCAGAAAATGTGGCGAATACCGACTGCCGCACCGGTCTGGTTGTTCTTGCCCGGCAGTTCGGTCGTCACGCCGCCAGTCACCTTGTTGTAGTCCACGGTGCCGTAGACCTGGGTGCGCTTGGACAGCGAGTACTCGGCCAGCAGCACGCCGGTGTAGCGATTGCCAGCGTTGTTGGTCAGGCCATTCTTGTTCTTGATGTGGTCGCCGTAGAACACGCCGGTCAGCGCCAGGGCCGGGGTTGCCTGATAGGTCAGGCCCACGTAGCCGAGGGCGTCCTTGCGGGGGTTGTTCACAGCGTTGCCACCGACCGGAACCGGGTTGCCGGCAACGTTCATGAAGTTGGTGTCGATCTGGCCGGTCTTGTCCTTGCCGCCGACATAACCCACGAATACCTTCGCCGGGCCGATGGAGTACTTGCCAGCCGCGCCCCACATTTGCTGCTTGTTGCCGAAGGTGTCGCGGATTTCCTGGTACACGCCGCCGAAGCCGAACGGACCAACCGTATAGGCTGCACGGGCGCCGAAGTACGGCTTGCCGGTGGAGCTGGCCTTGGTCAGGCTGCCCGGCTGCTCACCGAAGCCATAGCTGGCACCCACGTCCAGGCCGCTGAACTTGCCGCCGTAGCTCACGACGTTGTTGGCGCGGAACTGGGTCAGGAAGAACGGCCAGGCGTTGGCTTGGTAGTTGCCGATGGTCAGCGGATCGAAGTCGCCGAAGAAGTTAAACCCTTCGGTGTATTGACGGCCCAGCTTGACGGTGCCGAAATCGCCTGCCAGACCCACATAAGCCTGACGATTGAACAGCACGCCCGACGAATTCATCGAGCCGTTGTCGAGGCTGTAGCCGCTTTCCAGCTGGAAGATCGCCTTCAGGTTGTTGCCGAGGGCTTCGCTGCCCTTCAGGCCCCAACGGCTTTGCGTCACAGCGCCGTCGGTCATCTGGAACTGGCTGTCGTTGGCCTTGTTGGAATTGTTCGTGTAGCGAATGCTCACGTCTGCAATACCGTACAGGGTCACGGACGACGATTGTGCGTAGGCGCTGCCGGCCAGCAGCGTACCAAGTGCGAGGGTCAGGGCTGATTTCTTCATGTGGCTCCTTTTCTATTCTGTGGTGTCAGCGATCGGATCGCGACGGCTGACGAGTTTACGTTTCGTGTAAACGCCCGCGAAAATTTAACAAAACAGAAAAGATTTAGACACTAATGCACGCCGTTGACGGTCTCTAAGCTGGCAATTGGTGCAAAAACGTTGCGACGCCGCGACAAATCTACGCAATGGTGCATCGCAAGATGAAGCCAGCGTTACTCGTGTACCCCACGGCGTGGGGATAGTGCCGGCAGCGCGAACGCGCGCCGGTCAGCAGGGCAGGCCAGGCGGGCGTTTCACGGAGACGCGCCGCCGCTTGAAAAGCCCGCCGGGGAGCGCTGGCCCGGCTCAGGGTTATCCCTGTGGGATCTCGATCTTGACCTCGAGCACCTCGAGATTGTCCTGGCGTTCCAGGCTCACGCGCAGATCCTGGTCGCTGATCTTTACGTATTTGGAAATCACCGCGACCAGCTCGCGCTGCAAGGCAGGAAGGTAATCGGCCGGCGCGGAATGGCCGGTGCGTTCATGGGCGAGGATGATCTGCAGCCGCTCCTTGGCAACCGAGGCGGACTTCTTCTTCTCGCCGAGCAGGAAGGACAGAATCGACATGATGGTAGACCCCCCTTACTTGTTGCCGAAGATGCGCGAAAGCAGCCCCGGCTTCTGGTAGTCGGTGAAACGCATCGGCTTGTCCTTGCCGAGGAAGCGGTCCACCAGGTCGCCATAGGCGTCAGCCACGTCCGAGCCTTCCAGGTGGATGGCCGGCGTGCCCTGGTTGGACGCGTGCAGCACGGCCTCGGATTCCGGCACCACGCCGATCAGCTTGATGCGCAGGATTTCCTGGATATCGGTGAGCGACAGCATTTCGCCGCCGTGCACGCGCTTGGGGTTGTAGCGCGTGATCAGCAGGTGTTCCTTGATCGGGTCGCCGCCTTCGGCAGCGCGCTTGGTCTTGGACGACAGAATGCCCAGGATGCGGTCCGAATCGCGCACCGAGGACACCTCGGGGTTGGTCACGACCAGGGCCTCGTCGGCGAAGTACATGGCCAGCAGGGCGCCGGACTCGATGCCCGCGGGCGAGTCGCAGACGATGTACTCGAAGCCCATGTCGACCAGGCCATTGATGACCTTCTCCACGCCTTCCTTGGTGAGTGCGTCTTTATCGCGCGTCTGCGAGGCCGGCAGGATGAACAGGTTTTCGCACTTCTTGTCCTTGATCAGCGCCTGGTTCAGGTTGGCTTCGCCCTGTACCACGTTGACCAGGTCGTACACCACGCGGCGCTCGCAACCCATGATCAGGTCGAGGTTGCGCAGGCCGACGTCGAAGTCGATCACGGCAGTCTTGTGGCCACGCAGGGCCAGGCCGGCGGAAAAGCTGGCGCTGGTGGTGGTCTTGCCTACGCCTCCCTTGCCGGAGGTCACAACGATGATTTTTGCCATGGCTCTTGGATCCAGTAATGGTTGAAGCTTGCGCTGCTGTGGTTTGGGCTCTGCGGCGGGTGTTACTTCATCCGGAGCGGTTCGAGAATCAGTTTCTCCCCGGACAGCCGCACCTGGGCCGATTTGCCCAGCACATCGGCGGGCAGCGGCAGTTCGGCGGTGCGGTAGATGCCGGCGATGGAGAGCAGTTCGGGCTCCAGGCAGGTGCAGAAGATGCGCGCCTGCGCGTAGCCCTTGACCCCCGCCAGCGCGCGGCCGCGCAGCGGGGCATAAATATGGATATTGCCTTCGGCGATGACCTCGGCGCCGTAGCTGACCAGGTCGAGGATCACCACGTCGCCGGCGGCGTAGATCTGCTGGCCGGAGCGCAGCGGCTTGTCGATCAGCATGGTGGGCACGCTGCGCGCCGCGGCTTGCGCGACGGCGGCCGCGGCGGCGGCTTCCACTTCGGTGGCCGCAGCCTTTGCCTCAGCCTGGGCCGCAGCCTGGGCGTCGGCCAGCGCTTCGGCCGGGGAGGGGCCTGCCGGCTCGGCCGGCGGGGTTTCGTCCCGGCCGCCGCGCCGGCTCTGGCTGTCGAGCAGCGGCAGGCCAAACGACTCGGCCCAGCCCCGCTGCGCCTCGCGGGCCACCACGCCGATAGCGCGGGCCTTGAGCTGGGCCAGGGTCTCGATCACCGTGTCCAGGGCCACCTGGTCGTCGCTTTCCAGCCGGCGCAGGTCCAGCGCCACCACATCGTTGGAGAAGAAATCGGGGGTCGATTCGAAGCGGGACAGGAGATCGTCACGCAGCGCTGCGATGTCCGTGGTCTTGAGAGCGAGGAGGAGGGCGTCGACATTGCCACTGCGCAGCTCGAAGCGTGGCGATTTCTTCTGGGACATAGTCGGTGACCGTGGAAATGGGACATTCTAACTTCGTCTGGGTGCAGAACTGTAACAAATACCGGGTGACCCGGGACCAGTGCCGGATGCGGCGCGTTGGCGGCGCTCTTGTTACGATTGCGCCATCTGAGCAACGGAGCAGTCATGGGCGCGATCGTCAACAGTGTGGCCTACCGCAGCGGCAAGCGCGTGGGTGATGTCGCCCTGGACCAGATCAGTGACGCAATCTCGGTCCCCGGCACCTTCGTCTGGCTGGGCTTGCACGAACCGGACCTGCCGCTGCTGCGCAAGGTGCAGCAGGAATTTGGCCTGCACGACCTGGCGGTGGAGGATGCCCTTGATGCCCACCAGCGTCCCAAGCTGGAGACCTACGGCGACTCCATCTTCATCGTGCTGAACACCGCACAGCTGGTGAACGACGAAGTGGTGGTCGGCGAGACCCACCTGTTCGTCGGCCCCAACTATGTGGTGTCGGTCCGTCACGGTGTGAGCAGCAGCTACGCCCCGGTGCGCGAGCGCTGCGAGAGCGACGCGCGCGCGATGGCCAACGGCCCGGGCTACGTGCTCTACGCGCTGATGGATTTCGTGGTCGACCACTACATGCCCATCGTCACCCGGCTCGAGGATGGCTTCGAGCAGCTCGAGCAGGGCATCTTCCGCGACGAGTTCGACCGTGCCGCGATCGAGCACCTGTACCACATCAAGCGCCAGGTGCTGCGCCTGCGCAATGCGGTCTACCCGATCGAGGAGATCTGCGGGCAACTGATCCGGCTGCACGAGGACCTGGTGCCCAGGGAGCTGCGCGCGTATTTCCGCGACATCGAGGACCATGCCAGCCGCCTGGTGCGCACCCTGGACGTGGTGCGCGAGATGCTGACCACCGCGGTGCAGGTGAACCTGGCGCTGGTCACGGTGGGCCAGAACGAAGTGGTCAAGCGCCTGGCCGGCTGGGGCGCCATCCTGGCGATTCCCACCGTGGTGTTCAGCCTGTACGGCATGAACTTCAACTTCATGCCGGAGCTGAAATTCCACTATGCGTATCCGACCGTGATCGGGGTGACCGCGCTGGCCTGCGGCGGGCTCTGGCGCAAGCTGCACAAGTCCGGCTGGATCTGAGCCGCGCGGCGCGGCAACCCGGTTGCCACGCCCGCCGCCCCCACGCAGCCC
>NZ_JBXASU010000144.1:0-13309 GCF_058809705.1 Cupriavidus sp. MPR-AND1C
GCCTGCCGACGAGGCGCCCCATACGGCCTGGTACACCTTGACGGCTCGCTTCGCATCGCGTGGGGGGCTCGCTTCGCATTGCGCTGGGGGGCGCCGGCTTACTCCGCCTGTCCGCGCTCGCGCAGCAAGTCCGACAGACTGCGCGGCGCGGGGGTAAGCGGGGCGCGGTGCCGGGTCCACCCGAGTTGGTGTTTTGGCGTCAGCACCCGCAGCCGCGTGGCGGCCCAGCGGAACAGCCGGTAGGCGAGCGGATGCGCGAACGCGCCGCTCCAGAAGCGCCAGACCAGGTGCTCGCCGCGGCTGAACTTGGTGCCTTGGCCGCGCAGCGGATGCGCGACCTGTTCGCTGGGATCGCGGTTGGCTTCGGTGCGCAGGCGGATCAGCAATTGCGGAATCGGGATGCGCACGGGGCAGACTTCGCCGCAGGCGCCGCACAGGCTGGAGGCGGTGGCAAGGTCCGCCGTGGCATCGAGCCCGAGCAGGTGCGGCGAGATGATCTTGCCGATCGGGCCGGGGTAGGTGGTGCCGTAGGCATGGCCGCCGATGCGCGTGTACACCGGGCAATGGTTCATGCACGCGCCGCAGCGGATGCACTGTAGCGTGGCGCGCAGTTGCTCATCGGCATAGGCCTGGCTGCGGCCGTTGTCCAGCAGCACCAGGTGCACCTCGCGCGGGCCGTCGCGCTCGCCCGCGCGGCGCGGGCCGGAGATCAGGTTGAAGTAGGTGGTGATGGCCTGCCCGGTGGCCGAGCGCGTCAACAGGCTGGCCAGCGGCACGATGTGCTCAAGCCGGGCCACCACCTTCTCCATGCCCATGATGGCGATATGCACATCGGGCACGGTGGTGGACAGGCGGCCGTTGCCCTCGTTTTCCACCAGCCACAGCGTGCCGGTGTCCGCGGCGGCAAAGTTC
The DNA here is from genome assembly GCF_058809705.1 of Cupriavidus sp. MPR-AND1C. Taxonomy (NCBI): domain Bacteria; kingdom Pseudomonadati; phylum Pseudomonadota; class Betaproteobacteria; order Burkholderiales; family Burkholderiaceae; genus Cupriavidus; species Cupriavidus sp. MPR-AND1C. The sequence continues at coordinate 913 of NZ_JBXASU010000144.1, forward strand.
ACGCCGGACAGGCCGATGTCCGCGTTGACGAATTCCTGGCGCAGCGCGCGCCGGCCGGTCTGGATCAGTTCGTCCACGTCCTCGGTATAGGGCGTGCCGGGGATATGCTGCTCGAACAGCTCGGCAATGTCGCCGCGGGTCTTGTGGATGGCCGGCATCACGATGTGCGACGGTTTCTCGCCCGCGAGCTGCACGATGTACTCGCCCATGTCGGACTCGATGCAGTCGATGCCACGCTCGGCCAGGTAATGGTTCAGCTCGATCTCCTCGCTGGCCATCGACTTGCCCTTGATCACGCGGCTTGCCTGGCGGGCCTGCGCGATGCCGTGCACGATCGCATTGGCCTCGTCCGCGGTCTCGGCCCAGTGCACCTGCACGCCGGCCGCGGTGAGCTTGTCCTCCAGTTGCACCAGCAGGTCCGGCAGTTGCGACAGTGCGTGCTGGCGGATCGCTTCGCCCAGGTCGCGCAGTTGCTCCAGCTCGTCGCCGTCGGGGAACTGCACGGCACGCTTGGCCTGCAGGAAGTCCATGGCGCCGCGGAAGCTGCTGCGCAGCTTGGGATCGTCCAGCGCCGCGCGCGAGCGCGCCTTGAAGTCCGCGGCGGGCACGAAGTGCAGGGGGGCGGCGCTGTCCTGGGCCGTCGTCGATGTACTCATTGCGCGGCTCCCGTCCCGGCGCTGCCGGTCACGATAATGACCCACAGCTCGCGCGGGCCATGCGCGCCGTAGGCCAGTGTTTGCTGGATGTCCGAGGTCTTGGATGGGCCGGATACCAGCACCAGGTTGGTCGGCATGCCCGCGCTCCAGCGCTCGGCGCGCGCGGCGCAATGCAAGTCCGGATGCAGCGTCTCGGCGTACACCAGCGCGATATGCAGCGGCGGCACCAGCGAGACCGTGCGTGGCGTTTGCGCGTCGGGCGCCAGCACCAGCGTGCCGGTGGCGGCAATGCCGGAGCGCGCCACGGTAAAGCCCGCGTCCACGGTGTCGAAGAGTTCCGCCTTCCACGCTTCGATGGGGCGCGCGTAAGACAGCGGCGCCACGCTAGCGGGCAAGGCGCGCATCAGCGCGGCGCCTTGCTCGGCGGCGGGGTCCAGCAGCAGGCGGCGCACGCCGGCGGCTGCGAGCTTGCCTGCGAGTTGCGCGGGCCAGGCCTCGGCGCTGGCGCACCAGGCCAGCGCGTGCGAGGCGCCCAGTGCCGCCTGCATGGCCTGCGCCAGCTCGGCGGGGGTGGCCGCCTCGCGGCGGGCGTCGTAGTGCGCATCGATGCGCGCATCCAGCTGGCTGGCATCGGCAGTGGTAGCGGGTGCGGCTGCGCGCAGCCGGCCGAGCATGCGCTCGCGGGCGCTGAGCGTGCTCATGCTTGCTCCTTGGCGGCGCCGCCGGTGCGTCGCCACAGGAAGCTGGCGATGTGCTCGACAGGCAGCGGCGCGCCCTGGTGCCTGGCCGCGTGCCCGATATTGAGCAGGCAGCCGCAGTCGGCTGAGACCAGCCGGTCGCAGCCGGTGGCGCAGGCCGAGGCGATCTTGTCCTGCACCATGGCGCCGGAGATGTCGGGATGCTTGAGCGAGAAGGTGCCGCCAAAGCCGCAGCATTCGGATTCGCGCTGATGCTCGGTACGCGTGACGCCGGGCAGGGCGTCGACCAGGGCCACGCCATGGTCGCGCGTACCCATTTCTCGACGGGCGGCGCAGGAGGTGTGCAGCACCACGGTTTCGGGCGGCTGGCCGGCGACGCCGCTCACGTCGAAGCGGACTTTCAGCACGTGCAGCAGGAATTCGCTCAGCTCGTACACGCGCTCGGCCAGCAGGGCGGCCTTGGGGCCAGCCACGGGATCTTGCGCGAACAGCTGCGGCCAGTGGTGCCGCATCATCCCGGCGCAAGAGCCGGAGGGCACGATCACCGGCCACGGTTCGGCGAACAGATCCAGCTGGGCCAACGCCACCGCCCGGGCCTGTTCCGGGTTGCCGCTGCTATAGGCAGGCTGTCCGCAGCAGCTTTGCCCGCGAGGGAAGTGCACGGTCAGGCCCTCTCGCTCCAGCAGCCGCACGGCGTCCAGGCCGGCTTGCGGCACGAACATGTCGACCAGGCAGGTGGCGAACAGGTAGACCTGTGCCGGGGCAGGGGGATAGCGCCTTTGCTTCATGTCTCGCTCCGTGGGTGCAGCCGCCTGGCTGTGGGGCTCAGGGCTGGCCGTTGTTTGAGCGCATAATTCCGCGAGACGCGCGCCAGTTCAAATTGGTTGGACCAGTTGGGCGTGGCGAACGGATTTCGGAGCGAGAGGATGGCGGCGGGCAGGCAGGCGCGCGGGCGCGTGGAAGAGGTGATGCGGAAACTGGAAACGGCGATGCTGGACGGCACCTGGCCGGCCGGTGCCCGCCTGCCCGCGGAGCGGCTCCTGGCCGAGCAATATGGCGTGGCGCGCAACACCATCCGCGAGGCAACCCAGCGGCTGGCGGCGCGAGGCTTGCTGCAAAGCCGGCAGGGCGCAGGGGTGTTCGTCACCGAGCAGCTGCGCACCGGCTTTGCCTCGCCATGGCGCCAGCTGGTGGCGGACCACCCGGTGCTGCGTGACGATATCCTGGAGTTTCGCCGGGTGCTGGAGGGCGCTACCGCTTACTTTGCCGCATTGCGCGCGGATGCCGGGGATCTCAAGCGCATCCGCGGCCTGCTCCGCGCGCTGGAAGCCGCCCGCCAGCAAGACGACAAGGCGGCCGAGGCCGAAGCGGACGCCAAGCTGCATGAGGCCATTGCCCAGGCCTCGCACAACACCATGTTCCTGCACCTGCATACCAGCGTGATCGGCATGCTGCGCGAACACATCACCATCAACGGCACGGGCCTGCGGGTGCAGGACGAGGATGCCTCCGCGCTATTGCTGCTGCAGCACCGCACGCTGTGCGAGGCCATCTGCGCGCGCCGCCCGGAGGAGGCGCGCACCGCCATGCAGACACACATCGACTTTGTGCGCAGCCGGGTTGAGCCGCAAGGAGACGGGGCAAGCGCCTAAGGGGCCATTTCAAAAAAATTCTGGCGTCGTTGCGCGGCCTTGGCGTACCACTTGTACTGTCTGCGGCCGCGCGCCTAGCCAGAACCGCTTCGCTTCATTTTGAAACAGCCCCTAAAGTCGGGCACTGGATCGGTGGACACCGGATCGGCCGGAATTGGTCCTACCGGTGGCGCCAGGCGTCAGATCAGGCCCCTGTTCGACAGCTCGCGCTTGAGATAGGCGTAGTAGATCGGCCCCGCAATCACGCCGGCGACGCCGTACAGCGACTCCATCAGCAGCATTACCGTGAGCAGTTCCCAGGCGGCGGCATTGATGCGCGCGCCGATGATGCGCGCATTGAGGAAGTACTCGAACTTGTGGATCACCACCAGGTAGAACAGCGAGGCGATCGCCATGGGCAGCGAAATCGACAGCGAGGCCACCACGATGCCCGTGTTCGACACCAGGTTGCCCAGTACCGGCAGCAGCCCGACCAGGAAAGTGAGGGCGACCAGCGTCTTGGCCAGCGGCAGGTGCACGCCAAACAGCGGCAGCACCACCAGCAGGTAGATCGCGGTGAGCACGGTGTTGATCAGCGAGATCTGCACCTGCGCGAAGATGAACTGCGAGAACGCCAGCTGCAGGTTGCGGGCGCGTTCCACCAGCGCCGAGGCCAGCGGCCGGCGGTTGGGCTTGGAGATGGCGCGGTACAGCGCCACCATCGCGCCAATCACCAGGCCGATCAGGATATGCGCGAGGCTGCGCAGCACCTCGGTACCGAACTTCTGTGCCATCTGCGCGTGCTCGCGCAGCCAGGCAATGAGGGCATTGGCCAGCTCGTCCACGCCGCGCGGCAGCGCGTTGCTGACCCAGACCGGCAGCTGGGCGCGGGACTTGTCGATGATGTCGGCGGTGCGGATCAGCAAGGTGTCGAGCGTATTGCCGTCGCCGCTGACAAAGCGCACCAGCGCCCAGCCCCCAAGCGTGAGCCCCAGCAAGGTGACAGCGGAGAGAATCGCCACCGCCAGGGCGTCGTGGCGCTGGTGCAGGCGCACCAGCTTGGGCGCCAGCACGTCTACCAGCGAGTACAGCAGCAGGCCCGCCATGAGCGCCGCCACCAGGTTGGCCTGCATCACCATCCAGAGCGCCAGGGCGGTCAGGATATAGGCGGCAGTCGTGACATTGAACCACTTTGTGTCCGGCAAGCGGGGTGTGCGTGGCGGATCGGGTTGATGCATCAAGTCTCCTGCATTGAGGGGCCATGCCGTCTGGTGGACGGCCGGGCGTCTGTGCATTGTACGGCGCTCGATTGTCGGTCCCGGAAGCGGTGAAGGCAAGCGCGCCGCGCATGGCGCGCAGGCCGGGGCGAGAGGTCAGGCAAGGGGAGGGGGGAGCGTGCGCGCGAAGGCGCCCGAGAGGGGGGGCTGAAGGTGCTCTTGAGCGACCTCCAGGGCGTAAGGGCGCGTGAGGCGCAGCGCCTAGTTCGGCCCGCCGTGTCCCGCCGGTCCGCGCAAGGCGGCCGACGGCAGTTCGCCGAACATGCGGCGGTAGTCTTGCGCAAACTGCGACAGGTGATGGAAGCCCCAGGCGCCGGCCACGTCGGATACGGTGCTGTGGGCCGCGCCGGACTTGAGGTCGCGGCGCACGCCGTTCAGGCGCAGCGCGCGCAGGTAGGCCGCGGGCGACATGCCGGCGACATCCTCGAAGCAGTACTGCAGCGCGCGCCGGCTCAGGTGGAAATGCCGGCACAGGTCCGGCACCGTGATGGCGTCCGCCGTGTGGGCCAGCAGGTAATCGCGGATGCGCTGCACGGTGCGCTGGCGGTTGATATGGGTCACGGAGGGGCGCTGCGCGCTGTCGCTCGATGCCATCAGCAGGGTGACCAGACTGCCCAGCAGCCGCTCCTGCAGGTCGCCGCAGAACAGTGCTGAATCGACCTTGTCCGCGGCAATGCCGGTGACGCCTGCCCGCGCCGCATGGTGGCCGGCCGCTTCCGAGAGGATCTCCATCAGCGCGCGGCACAGCCGGGCGCGCGCCCATGGCTGGACCGACAGCACTTCGCGCTGGCCCAGCACGCTGGCTGGGTCACGGTGCTCCACTTCCTCCATGTAGCGGGCGAACTCGGCCGTCTCCACCACGATGCCGAAAATCCCGAAATCCTCCGGCGTGCGCAGCTCGAACTCGGTGCCACCGGGCCGCACCGCGATGGCCGTGGGCTTGATCGCCATGCCACCCACCGTGGCTGGCGCCTGCACCGACGGCAGCGGCACGCCGAACCACATCGCATCGGGCCATGCCATGCAGGATTGCCGCAGGCTGCGGTTGGTGCGCTCGATAAACACCTGGGCATGCGGCAGCCACAGCTCCCGTACCTCGCCGGTGAAACTGCCGGGCGAAAGCTGGTCATAGGTCTGGTTCCAGCGCGAGAGGTTGCTGGCGTGCTCGTCGGCATCATGCGCGGCGGTCACGCGGAAGATGCCCTGGCGGCCTGGGTGGCCGCCGGCGCGGCTATCGGTGCTGCGATCGAACGTAGCGCTCATGGCGAAGTGGGGGCATTCGGTGCAAAGCGTTTCTGCAGCAAGTTTCATTCCACCGCCGGGGTGGCGCATCCGCTGCGCCGGTGCCTGCGGAGGTGGTCGCGTCCGTGGTCTTTGCACGAGTCGAAGGCAATGCTGCCGATTTTCGATAACGCTGCCCGCACGGTTTTGGCGATGATGCCGGAAACGCCACCGGCAAGGCAATGGACCGCCGGTGGCAACCTGCCCCGGAGAAACCCTAGCCATGTCCAGCCAGCCCCATGCCTCGCCGCCCTCGTCTTCCGGTTCGTCCGGTGGCGCCCAGACCCTGACACAGACGCTGGGCACCGTACAGCTATGGGGCATCGCCGTGGGGCTGGTGATCTCCGGCGAATACTTTGGCTGGAGCTTTGGCTGGGCCAGCGCCGGCACGCTCGGCTTCATGGTCACGGCGATCGCGGTGGCCACCATGTACGCCACCTTCATCTTCAGCTTCACCGAGCTGACCACCAGCATCCCGCATGCCGGCGGGCCCTTTGCCTACGCGTATCGCGCGTTCGGGCCGGGCGCGGGCTATCTCGCGGGGCTGGCCACGCTGATCGAGTTCGTGTTCGCGCCGCCCGCCATTTCGCTGGCCATCGGTGCGTATCTCAATGTGCAGTTTCCGGGGCTTGACCCCAAGCTGGCCGCAGTGGGCGCCTATATTGTCTTCATGGGCCTGAATATCATCGGCGTGCGCATTGCGGCCACCTTCGAGCTGGTGGTGACGCTGTTTGCCATCTTCGAGTTGCTGGTCTTCATGGGGGTGGTGGCGCCGGGCTTCTCGGTGGCCAATTTCGTCAAGGGTGGCTGGTCCGGGCAGGATGCCTTTTCGCTGGCGGCGGTGCCCGGCATGTTCGCCGCGATTCCGTTTGCGATCTGGTTTTTCCTCGCCATCGAAGGCGTGGCGATGGCAGCGGAAGAAGCGCGCGATCCGCGCCGCTCGATTCCCATCGCCTACACCACCGGCATCGTCACGCTGGTGCTGCTTGCCATTGGCGTGATGGTGTTTGCCGGCGGCGCTGGCGACTGGACCAAGCTGGCCAACATCAACGATCCGCTGCCGCAGGCCATGAAGATGATCGTGGGCGATAACTCCGGCTGGCTGCACATGCTGGTGTGGCTCGGGTTGTTCGGGCTGGTGGCGTCGTTCCACGGCATCATCCTGGGCTACTCGCGCCAGATCTTCGCGCTGGCCCGCGCCGGCTTCCTGCCCGGCTGGCTGGCGCGTGTGCACCCGCGCTTCGCCACGCCGCACCGCGCCGTGCTGGCCGGTGGCGTGGTCGGCATCCTGGCCATCTACAGCGATGACTTCATCTCCATCGGCGGCCAGCCGCTGACCGCCAATATCGTCACCATGTCGGTGTTCGGCGCGCTCACCATGTACCTGTTCAGCATGGCCAGCCTGTTTCGCCTGCGGCGCAGCGCGCCGGACATGGCGCGGCCGTACCGCACGCCGTTCTACCCCGTCTTCCCGTTGATCGCGCTGGCGGGCGCGGTGGTCTCGCTGGGCGCCATGATCTGGTTCAACCCGCTGATCGCGCTGATCTATGCCGGCGTGCTGGCGGCGGGCTACGCGCATTACCACTGGCGCGGGCGGCATCTGGTGGCGTTTGGCGACCTGGCCGGCAGCGGGCCGCAGGCGAGCGCGCCCGTGGCAGCCCCCGCAGACTGAGACGCATCATGGCCTTCGCCCACACCGTTGCCTCGCGGCGTCACCTGTTCGCCGATCTCAAGACCCTGCTCGCCAAGGCCAGTCCGGCACGCTCGGGCGACTACCTGGCGGGGCTGGCGGCTGCCAGCGAGGAGGAGCGCATGGCCGCGCGCATGGCGCTGGCCGAGGTGCCGCTGGCGCATTTCCTGAGCGAAGCGCTGGTGCCCTACGAGCAAGATGAGGTCACGCGCCTGATCGTCGACCGCCATGACGCCCGGGCCTTCCGCGAGATCGCGTCGCTGACCGTGGGGGACTTTCGCAACTGGCTGCTGCTGCACGAGACCGATTCCGCCGTGCTCACGCGCGTGGCGGCGGGCATCACGCCCGAGATGGCCGCTGCGGTCAGCAAGCTGATGCGCAACCAGGACCTGGTGGCGGTGGCGCGCAAGTGCCGGGTGGTCACGCGTTTTCGCAACACCATCGGCCTGCCCGGGCGGCTGTCCGTGCGGCTGCAGCCCAACCATCCTACCGACGACGCGCGCGGCATCGCCGCCTCGATGATCGATGGGCTGCTCTACGGCTGCGGCGACGCCACCATCGGCATCAACCCGGCCACCGACAACCTCGGCGCCATCGTCACGCTAATGCGCCTGATCGACGACCTGCGCCGCCGCTACGACGTGCCCACGCAGTCGTGCGTGCTGACCCACGTCACCAACACCTTGCGCGCGATCGAGCAGGGTGCGCCGGTGGACCTGGTGTTCCAGTCGGTGGCGGGCAGCGAGCGCGCCAACGCGGGCTTTGGCATCAGCCTGGCGTTGCTGGCCGAGGCGCACGACGCCGCGCAAAGCCTGGCGCGCGGCACGGTGGGCAACAACGTGATGTACTTCGAGACCGGACAAGGCAGCGCGCTGTCCGCCAACGCGCATCACGAGGTGGACCAGCAAACCATGGAGGCTCGCGCCTATGCGGTAGCGCGCGCGTTCTCGCCGCTGCTGGTCAATACCGTGGTGGGCTTCATCGGCCCCGAGTATCTGTACGACGGCAAGCAGATCATCCGTGCCGGGCTGGAGGACCACTTCTGCGGCAAGCTGCTCGGCGTGCCGATGGGTTGCGACGTCTGCTACACCAACCATGCCGAGGCTGACCAGGACGATATGGACACGCTGTTGACGCTGTTCGGCGTGGCCGGCATCAACTTCATCATGGGCGTGCCAGGCGCCGACGACATCATGCTGAACTACCAGAGCACCTCCTTCCACGACGCGCTCTACCTGCGCGACGTGCTAGGCCTGCGCCCCGCGCCGGAGTTCGAGGCCTGGCTGCAAGCCATGGGCATCTTTGGCGAGGACGGCCGGCTGCTTGAGCTCGCCGAGCGCCAGCCGCTGCTGCAACTTGCCCACGGCTTGTAAGCCGATAGAGCGCGCCCCTAAGCCATGAGCCACAAACTGATCCACGACAATCCCTGGCAGCGCCTGCGCCAGTTCACCGCCGCGCGCATCGCGCTGGGCCGCGCGGGCCACAGCCAGACCACGGAGGCGGTGCTCGCCTTCGGGCTGGCGCATGCGCAGGCGCGCGATGCCGTGCACCTGCCGCTTGCGCGTGCGGCCATCGAGCAGGCCCTGCACGATGCGGGTTTGGGCAGCGTGGCCGCGCACAGCGCCGCGCCGGACCGCCAGCATTACCTGCGCCGCCCCGACCTGGGGCGCCAGCTTGACGAAGCCAGCCGTGTGCGGCTGGCGCAGGCGCGGCCCGCCGAAGCACCCGACGTGGTGTTCGTGATCGCCGACGGCCTTTCCGCCCTCGCGGCCGAACGCCATGGCGTGGCACTGCTGCTGCACGTACGGGAGCGCCTGCCGGATTGGCGCATCGGGCCGGTGGTGGTGGCCGAGCAATCGCGCGTGGCGCTGGGCGACGAGGCCGGCCACCTGCTTGGCGCGCGCCAGGTGGTGATGCTGATCGGCGAGCGGCCCGGGTTGAGTTCGCCGGACAGTCTCGGCATCTATCTCACGCATGACCCGCGGCCCGGCCGCAGCGATGCCGAGCGCAACTGCATCTCCAATGTACGGCCCGAGGGGCTGCCCTACGCGCAGGCCGCCGACAAGCTCGCTTTCCTGCTGCGCGGCGCGCTGGCGCTGGGGCGCAGCGGCGTGGACCTGAAGGACGACAGCGAGCACGCGGCGCTGCCCGAGCCAGCGCCGGGCGCGCTGCCTGCGTCGGGCCCGACGCCCGGTACAAGGACCGACTGAGAAGCCGATCGATCCGGCCGCCCACGCAGGCGGCCGGGCATTGCCGTGCCGTGTTGCCATCGCATCACAACAACGAAGACAACGAAGAAGAGGAAATCGCCATGAAGCACAAGAGCCTGTTGATCGTATCCCTGCTGGCCGCCGCGTTCGCCGCGGGCGGCTGCGCCACGCAAGCCCCCGCCGTACCCGCCGCGCAGGCGCAGGGCGCCACCCAGCCGCTGGTCAAGGGCAACTGGGACGCCTTCAATCGTGGACGCATCGACGCCCTGATCGCCGCCTACGGCAAGGGCAGTCCGGCCTACGACGCGCGCAAGCCGCCGTATGCGGTTTTCGACTGGGACAACACCAGCGTCTTCCTCGACATCGAGGAGGCCGTGTTGGTCTACCAGCTGGAGCAGCTGCGCTTTGGCGCCACCCCGCAGCAGCTCGACACCGCCATCCGCGTCAACATCCCGGGCAAGGACTTCAACGCGCCGTTCAACAACGCCGCGGGCCAGCCGGTCAATATCGACAAGGTGGCGCCGGACATCATCGAGAGCTACACCTGGCTCTACCAGAACTACCGCGGGCTGAAGGGCACGCAGTCGCTCGAGCAGGTCAAGGCCAATCCGCACTACCAGAACTTCATCGCCAAGATGCGCTACCTGTATGAAGCCATCGGCGATAGCTTCGACCATGCGGTGGCTTATCCGTGGGTGACTTACCACTTCGCCGGCATGACCGAGGCGCAGGTGCGCCAGCTCACGGCCGATACCGTCACCTGGCAACTGGCGCAGCCGATCGAAAAGGTGAAATGGACCAGCCCGGCCGCCCTGCCCGGCCGCGCCGGGGTGGTGTCGGTGAGCTGGAAGAACGGCCTGCGGCTGGTGCCGGAGATGCAGGATCTCTACGGCAAGATGCGCAATGCGGGATTTGATGTCTGGGTTTGCTCGGCGTCGTTTGTCGATGTGATCAAGGAGATCTCCTCCAACCCCGCCTATGGCTACAACAACGCCGCTGAGCGCGTGCTGGCGATGGAGCTGGAGCGCGATGCGCAAGGCGTGATCCAGCCCGAGTTCCGCCGCGGCTACGACCAGACCCAGGGCAAGGGCAAGACCAAGACCATCGAGCGCTTCCTGGTGTCGCGCTACGGCTACGGCCCGGCGTTTGTCGCCGGCGACAGCGAAGGCGACCAGAACATGATGCAGGACTTCGCCGACACCCGCGCCGTGCTGATCGTCAACCGGCTGCGCGCCAGCGATATCGGCAAGCTGTCCGGCGTGGCCGTGCAAAGCTACGGCAAGCCCGATGCCAAGTACCTGCTGCAGGGACGCGACGACAACAAGGGTCTGTTCGTGGCATCGCAGCAGCACACGCCGCTGGGGGCGACGCAAGGGAAGTTGTTGAAGTAGGCGGCGGGAGCGGCCGAGTCCATCCTTCCATGCGGCCGCTACAAAGCAGGGTCAGCGCGGGTGGCCTGCGCGGGCGCCCGCGGCTTGACCTGCGGCAGTCGTGTGACCGAAAGGCGCTCAATCCAGATCAAACACCCGTCCCGGGCTGAGGATGTTGTGCGGGTCCAGCGCGCGCTTGATCAGCCGCATCAATCCCAGCTCCTGCGGCGTGCGCGAGCAGTGCAGGTAGGGCTTCTTGTGAAAGCCGATGCCGTGCTCGGCGGAGACGCTGCCCTTGAACTCCCGCACCACGCCGTACATCACGTCGGAAATCTCGTGCTCGGGGAAGTCGAGGTCGGTGGCGCCGGGCAGGTACACGCTGACGTGCAGGTTGCTGTCGCCCACGTGGCCGAAATTGACCGGCTCGGCATGCGGCCACACTGCCAAGAGGCGGGTGCGCAGCGTCTCGGCGAATTCGCCGATGCGGCCGATCGGCAGGCTGACGTCATAGGCCGCATTGGGCGACCACATCACCGGGAATTCGGCCACCGCATCGCGCAGTTGCCAGAAGCTCTGCGCTTCCTTGTGGCTGGATGCGACCGCCGCGTCCTGGATCAGGCCGGCTTCCATCGCGGATTCGAGCATGCTTTCAAAGACCGGCGCGTCCTGCGAGGCGTCGTTGCCCTGCAGGTCGAGCAGCACGTAGAAGGGATGGCCGGCGGGCAGCGGCGCGCGCACGCCGGGCACGCGCGTGGTCACCAGCCCGTAGAAATCCGCCCACATGACTTCAAAGGCTGACAGCCGCCCCGAGAGCTTGCGCTGCGCATGGCGCAGCAGGCGCACCACGTCATCGTAGGTTGCGAGCGCGCACAGCGCCGTTTGCGTGGCGCTGGGCAGCGGCGCCAGACGCAGCACGGCGCGGGTGATCACGCCCAGGGTGCCCTCGCTGCCGATAAACAGCTGGCGCACGTCGTAGCCGGCGTTGTTCTTTTGCATCTTGTTGAGTGACGACACCACCGTGCCATCGGCCAGCACGGCTTCCAGCCCCAGCACCTGGTCGCGCATCATGCCGTAGCGGATCACGCGGTTGCCGCCCGCGTTGGTGGCGATATTGCCGCCGATCTGGCAGCTGCCGCGCGCGCCCAGGTCCACCGCGAGCAGCCAGCCAGCCGCGCGAGCCGCCTCCTGCGCCGCCTGCAGCGTGGTGCCGGCCATCACGGTCATGGTGCCGGCCTGCGCATCGATCTCTTCCACGCCGCGCATGCGCTCCAGCGAAAGCACCAGCTCGCCGCCTTCGGGCGTGGCGGCGCCGGCCAGGCCGGTCAGCCCGCCTTGCGGCACCACGGGCTGGCGCAGCCGATGGCATAGCGCCAGCACGGCGGCCACGTCTTGCGTATTGCGCGCACGCACTACCGCCAGCGGCGGCACCGCGCCCAGCGGCGCATACCAGTCCTTGCGAAAGCGGGTCTCGATGGCGTCGCCGGTTTGCAGCCCGGGCGCGTCCAGCAGCGTGGCGAGTTCCCTGAGCAGGGCCTCTCACTTATACACATCTCCGAGCCCACGAGACTAGCGCTCATCTCGTAT
>NZ_JBXASU010000145.1:0-13298 GCF_058809705.1 Cupriavidus sp. MPR-AND1C
CTCCCCCTCCTATCCTCCCACCTAAATTCCCTAAGTAAGATCAACGTTCTATTCTACAGAACGCAAAAACCATCCGCCGGTGCCGTGCACCACCCCAATCCGGAGACACAATGAAACGCTTCCCCTCGTCCATCCGCGCCCTGCTGCTGCTTGCAGTCCCCGCCGTGCTCGCCGCGGGCGCCATCCCCGCTGTCGCGGACACCTATCCGAGCCAGCCGGTGCGCCTGGTGGTTCCCTTCCCTCCGGCCGGCGGCACCGACGTCATGGCGCGCCTGGTGTTCAACAAGGTGGGCATGACCACCCACTGGAACGTGGTGGTGGAAAACCGCGCCGGCGCGGGCGGCAATATCGGCATGGACGCAGTGGCCAAGGCTCGCCCCGATGGCTACACGCTCGGCATGGGCCAGACCGCCAACCTGGCGATCAATCCCACGCTGTACCCCAGGATGCCCTACGACGCGGTCAAGGACTTCACCCCGGTGGCGCTGGTTTCCGCGCAACCACTGGTGCTGATCGTGCGCAAGGACGCGCCATACAAGAACCTGGCCGACCTGATCACCGCCGGCAAGGCCCGGCAGCTCTCGATGGCGTCGGCCGGCGCGGGCACCGTGGGCCACCTGACGGGCGAGATGTTCGCGCGCCGCACGGGCATCAAGATGCTGCATGTGCCGTACAAGGGCGCCTCGCCAGCGCTGACCGACCTGCTGGGCGGCCAGACCGACTTTTACTTCGCCACGCCGCCGATCGCGCTGCCGATGATCAAGGCCGGCAAACTGCGCGCACTCGGCGTGACCTCGGCCAAGCGCCTGCCGCTGCTGGCCGACGTGCCGACCGTGATCGAAGGCGGCTATGCCGGCTTCCAGGCGGAGGACTGGAAGGCGCTGGTGGCGCCGGCGGGCACGCCGGCGGAGATCGTCAAGCGCGTCAACGAAGAGATCAACAAGGCCATCGCCCAGCCCGATACCATCGCCAAGATGCGTGAGGAAGGCAGCGAGCCGCGCGGCGGCTCCCCGCAAGACCTGGCCGCGTTCATCAAGGCTGAAAACACCCGCTGGGGCACCCTCGTGCGCCAGTCCGGCGCCAAGGTAGAGTAACGCCTTCGCCGCCCGCTGCGGCCGGCTTCGCCACTGCGAAGCGCCGCGGCACCGACACCTCAAAGCCTCGCCATGCAAAAGCCGCTACGCCATATCCGCGTCCTCGACCTCACCAACGTGCTGGCCGGGCCGTTCTGCTGCCACCAGCTCGCCCATATGGGCGCCGAGGTCATCAAGGTGGAAACCCCCGGCACCGGCGACCTGGCCCGCCAGTTGGGCGCCGACGCCGAGCTCAACAGCCGGCTCATGGGCGTGTCCTTCCTGGCGCAGAACCCCGGGAAGCGCTCCATCACCATCAACCTCAAGCACGCGCGCGGCAAGGAAGTCTTCCGCAAGCTGGTGCAAAGCGCCGACGTCCTGGTGGAGAACTTCCGCCCCGGCGTGATGGACCGCCTGGGGCTGGGCTTCGAGGCGCTCAAGCAGATCCATCCCAAGCTGATCTATTGCGCCATTTCCGGCTTCGGGCAGGACGGACCGCTGTCGGACCTGCCGGCGTACGACCAGATCATCCAGGGGATGTCCGGGGTGATGAGCATCACTGGCGACCCGCAGACCGCGCCATACCGCGTGGGCTACCCGGTCTCCGACACCATCGGCGGCATCACCGCGGCCTTTGCCGTGGCCGCCGCGCTGGCGGATCACCAGCGCACCGAGGGCTACTTCATCGACGTCTCGATGCTGGAAGCCACCCTGGCCACCATGGGCTGGGTGGTGTCCAACTACCTGATCGCAGGCAAGACCCCGGCGCCGATGGGCAATGAAAACATGACGGCCAGCCCGTCGGGCGCCTTCCACACCGGCGAGGGCCTGATCAATATCGCCGCCAACAAGCAGGAGCAGTTCGAAGCGGTCTGCCGCGTGGTGGGCCGCCCGGAACTTGCCACCGATGCGCGCTTCGCGCAGCGCCAGGCGCGGCTGGCCAACCGGGCCGAACTCACGCGCGAGCTGGAGGCAGAGCTGGCGAAGCAATCCGCTGATACGTGGTGGAAATTGTTCAACGAGGCGGGCGTGCCGGCCGGCCCGGTCTACAGCGTGCCGCAAACGCTGGATCACCCGCAGGTGAGCGGGCGCGGCATGATCGGTGAGTTTGCCGAAGTGCCCGGCGTGGGCCGCGACATCCGGCTGGTGCGCACGGGCTTCAAGCTCAATGGCGAGGCGCCGTCGGTCGACACCCCGCCGCCGGAACTCGGCCAGCACACCCGTGAGATCCTTGCCCAGCTTGGCTACGGCGAGGTGGATATCGAAACCCTGCAAAAGGAGCGCGCGGTATGAGTGAAGCTACCAAGGCAAACACCGGCACCCATGACATCAACGAAGGCCAGCGTCTGTCCCAGGACTGGTGGCGCACCGAGATCATCGACATGCAGCCCGGCGAGATCCGCTACCGCGGCTATCCCATCGAGCAACTGATCGGCCAGGTGTCGTTCGCGCAGATGATCTGGCTGATGCTGCGCGGCGACCTGCCGGCGCGCGGGCAAGGCGAGTTGCTGGACGCCGCGCTGATGTCGGCGGTGGACCACGGCCCGCAAGCGCCGAGCATCGCCATCGCCCGCATGGCCGCCACCTGTGGCGTGGGCCTGAACAATGCGATGGCGTCCGCCGTCAACGTGCTGGGCGATGTGCACGGCGGCGCCGGCGAGCAGGCGGTGGAGCTGTACCAGGATGTGGCGCGCCGTATCGACGGCGGCGAAACCCAGCAAGCCGCGGTCAAAGCGGCCCTGGCGGATTACCGCGATAACCACGGCAAGTTCGTGTCCGGATTCGGCCACCGCTTCCATCCGCTGGACCCGCGCGCCCCGCGCCTGCTGGCGCTGGTGGACCAGGCCGCGGCCGCTGGCGTGGTCTCGGGCCGCTTCGCCACCATTGCACGCGCGGTGGAGGCCGAACTGGGCGCGGGCCGCAGCAAGCCGATTCCCATGAATATCGACGGCGCCACGGCCGTGATCTATGCGGAACTGGGCTTTCCGGCGCCGCTGGCGCGCGGGCTGTTCTGTCTGTCGCGCTCGGTCGGGATCCTGGCGCATGCCTGGGAGCAAACGCAGCAAGGCGGCCGCAACAAGGGCCCGATCCCGCGCCAGTACATCTGGACTTACGACGGCCACCCGCCCCGGGACGTGCCGCCGGCGCAGGACTGATCCGGCCTCAGGCAAAGCGCTGCCGGTCCTGGCGGCCCTGGCGGCCTAACGGCCTAACGGCCAGGCACGTGGGCGGAGTCGCCCACGTCGCCGGGCACCGGGCGCGTTGAGGGCGCCATCCAGGACGCCAGCGCGTAACGGTCCCGGCCAAACTCCTTGGCCGCATAGAGCGCCCGGTCGGCCGCCGCGAACAAGGCGCGCCACAGCCCTTCCACCCCCGCCGCCCCGCTCCGCAGCTCAGCCACGCCGATGCTGACGCTGGCGAACGCCGCCGACTCGCCGGGCAGCGCAATGCCGCGCACCTTTTTCAGGATCCGGCTGGCCAGCGCGGTGGCCTGGCCTTCGTCGGTATGCGGGCAGAGGATGCAGAATTCCTCGCCACCGTAGCGCCCGGCCACATCGGAGGCACGCCGCGAATTGTCGATGGCCTCGGCGATCAGCTTGAGCACGGTGTCACCGGCATGGTGGCCATGCCGGTCGTTGACCTGCTTGAAATGGTCGATATCGATCACCAGGCAGGACAAGGGCTGGCCGTGGCGCTCCCAGGCGGCCACCAGGCTGATGGCCGCCTTGTCGAGCGCGCCCCGGTTGAGCAGGCGCGTCAGCGCATCGAGCCTGGCGCCGTTTTCATTGGTGGCAATGACCTGCTCCATGGCCATGACCGTAAACCCGAACAAGGCCAGCAAGGTGCCCACCAGCGGCGCCACCAGCAAGATCCCGTTGGCACTGCTGGCATAGAACGGCCCCGAGGCCACGTTGCCTGCCAGCCCCGCGGCAAAGCCGGCCAAGTGCGTGGCAAGGTGGATCAGGCTGGCAATCACCACCAGGGGCGTGCCCACGCTGCGCCGGCCATCGTAGGCGTGCAGCAGGGTGACGACCGTCAACACGGCCACCAGGGCCAGGCTGCCGTAGCCGATCACATGCATGCGCGCCTGGCCGCCAGCCATGCCGGCTGCGCCAACCAGCGCCAGCGCGGCGAGCGTCACGCCCACCGCGAGCGTGCGATCCCACGACGCCATGCCGTAATACACCCGCACCCCGCGGTAGATCAGCAGCCTGCCGGCGATAAAGGCAGCTGCCCCGCCCGCGCTGACGTAGACCAGCCTGGCCGAAGCGTTGGCCGCCAGCACCAGCCCGGCGACCGACACCAGCAGATGCCCGAGCGCCCACAGGCGCCCGGCCGCGCTGGGCCGCAAGGCGCCGAGCAGGCCCGCCGAAATGGCCAGCGTGCTGGCGTACACCACCACCATGACGACAACAATGGTTTGCTGGTCTAACTGCACGGAATTCCTTTGAAGATACCGTGTTGCCGGTGACGTTGACAGGAGGCTTCAGAGGCCGGCCCGGTTGCGTGGTCAACTTCGCAAAGGCGCATGATATCGCCACGGACGCCGACAGGGCCACCCCCGACAAGCCGGGCATCGGCCTGGCTGCCGGGCACGGCACAAGGAGCAAGGCGCAAGCACCACGCCCGGACCAGTTTTGCACCGATCTGGGGCGGATCAGGCCGGAAACGGGAAAGTGCCCCCCAGCGCCAGGGTCAGGTCGCGGGCCGCCCGCAGGACGTGCGGGCGGAAAGCCTCGTCGAAGCGCGGCGTCGGGCAGGTCAGGGTCAGCGCGCCCTTGAGCTCGCCGTCCGGACCAAACACCGGCGACGATACGCCGGCAATCTCCGGGAGACGATCCCCGACCATCGCCGCGACGCCCTCTTCCCGTATCTTCTGGTAAAGCTCTCCCCGCGCCCCGCTGAACGCGCGCAGCACGCGGCCACCGGCACCGCGGTTGCTCGGCAGCAGTTCGCCCGCCTTGGCATGGTCGCGTACCGGCTGGGGCGAGTCGACGCGGTACAGGCACAGGCGGTGCTCGCCCTGCTCCACATGGTAAGCGGCGCTTTCGCGCGTGGCCTGCACCAGCTGGCGCAGCACCGGCATGACGACCAACTCGAGCGAGAACGAAGCCGAATACACCGAGTTCAGCCGCGCCACTTCCGGGCCCAGCCCGTAGCGGCCATCGGTATGGCGCAGGATCAGCCTGGCGTGCTCCAGCGACGCCAGCAGGCGCAGCAGCGTGCTTTTGTAGAGCCCGGTGCGCTGGGCCAGCTCCACCAGGCTCAGCGTGGTGTCGCCCAGGTGGAACGCGGAAAGCACGAACAGGGCCCGGTCTACGGCTACGGCGCCGCCTTCGGCGGCATGCTTGTCGGCTTCGGAGAGCTGGGCGGCTTTACGTGGCATGAAGGAAGCGGGATCAAGGAAAGGTCAGGAAAGGTCAGGAAAGCAGAAAAAAGCGCAGCGGCGGCATGGCACGGGGCCGGCATCCCGTCAGCCGGGGATAGCCAACGGCATAACCGCACAGAGTTCCACGGTACAGAACGGTACCAGCCTTGTCAATCGATGCCGCGAGCGGGTGTGGAGAGATGCAACGCGGGCCGGATGCCCTGCTTGCCCGGCGCCTGCAAGCCCGCCGGATCAAGCGCATCCTTGAGCCGCCGCACGGTGTCCGCCCGGTCGAGCATGGCGGCAAAGGCAGGGCGCGGGCCCTGCGGCGAAGCAATGCAGGGCCTGCGCGCATTCACATTGGGCGCCGTCCTGCGTCAGTGATGATGGCCGCCACCATGGAACCCGCCCTGGAAGCCGCCGCGCGGCGCGCCGACAAACGACCCGCGCGAGCCGCCATGGAAGCCGCCATGGAAGCCGCCGCCCGGGCGCGGCAGGAACACGCGGTGCATGTTGTGCGCGTGATGAAAGCGGTCGACAAAGATAAAACTCGCGCCAAAGCCGACGCCAACCGGCGTCCAGTACCAAGGGTCATAGTCGTAAGCCGGCTGCGCATACGCCACCGCGCCGCCCGAACTATCCACCATCTGCCAGGAGCCATCCGGCTGCAGGCAGGCCAGCCCCACCACCTGTTGCAGGTAGCCGTCGATCTCCACCTGCCCCGCCATCTGCTGGCAAGGCGACGAATAGCCATTCCATGCGTCCGCGGCCACCGCCTGCGCCGCCGCGGACGCGCTCAGGCCGAGGCCGGCAAGTAACGCCGCCACGGCACCCAGAGCCTTGTTCATGATGTCATCCCGGGATCGAATGCCCGACGTTGCGATGCGCCGGGCCATTGCCCGAACCGCATCCCGCGGCACATCGGTTTGCCTGCCGGACCCGCTGGCACGCTTGCGCGGCACACGTTCCTGCATTCTGTAAACGGATCAGGCTCCCCGTTTATTCCATGCATTGCCGCTACATGCCGCGCTCCCTTGTCCCTTGTCCCTTGCTATTGCCATGCCTGCGGATCGCCGCCCAGGCTGGCGCAGACATCGCCGGCAATGGCGCGCAGCCGCGCTTCGGCCAACTGGCCGGAGAGCGCATAGCCGGCCCCGCCGCTGACCCAGTAAAAGGTGCGGCGATCCGCCTGGCGCAGCACGCCAGGCGTGCCCAGGGCGGGCGCGGCCGGCGTGATGTAGAGCGTGAGCCGCTCGCCGGCCGGGTCCTGGTACATCAGCTGGGCGGCCGGGCCTGCCTCGCCCGCCAGCAGGCGCCCGCCCAGCAGCGTGAAACCGTATTCGTCCAGCGACGGAATGGTGAGCGTACGGGCGAGCCGGCGCGACAACCACGCGCGCAGGTGCGCCTGGTCGGCTGCCGCCACCTCGACCGGATGGCGCTCTTCAGGCGCGAACACCACATAGGCAGCATCGGCGCGGCGCGCAAATGCGTTGGGGTCTGCGCTGGCACCTGGCAGCCACACCGCGCCGAACGCAAGCGCCAGGCCAGCCATCACCCAGCCCGTGGCGGCAAGCGCACTGCGCCACCACGGCACGCGCGCCCGGACCAGCACGTAGCGCAGGTCCGCCGGCAGCGGGAACAAGGCCCTGAGTGCGGCGTTCTGCTGGGCATAGTGCTCCGCCAGTTCCGCGGCCCGCGCGTCATGCGCGAGGGCCGCGCGCAGGGCCGCCCCCTCGGCCTCGGGCAATTCGCCGTCCACCAGCGCGCACAGCCTCGCCAGGTCGGGGGCCGGCTCGCTGGCGTTCGGGTCAGAGTTGGGGCTGGGGCTTCGGTCGTCGTTCATGGCGTGCTCCTCACCGCCCTTAGCGGTACGTGCCGCTCGCCGGCGCCACCCGTGCCGCCAGAGCCGCCGGCGCCATCGGCCAGCAGTGCGCGCAGATGCTCGCGCGCGCGGGACAGGCGCGACATCACCGTGCCCAGCGGCACGTGCAAGACTGCCGCGGCTTCCTGGTAGCGCAGGCCCTCCAGCACGATCAGCAGCAGCACCTCGCGCTGCTCGAGCGGCAGGCGGTACAGCGCACGCTGCACATCGCGCAGCACCAGCCCGTCGACTTCGCTGGCGGGGGCCGCCTGCCGCTGCCAGAGCGGGTCGGCCGCGTCCAACGCCACTTCGCGGCGCCGGCGCAACTGATCGATGTAGAGGTGGCGCAGCACGGTCAGCATCCAGGCCCGGGCCTGGATGCCTGCGGGTAGCCGCTTGCCCTGGGCAAGCGCGCGCTCCGCGGTGTCCTGCACCAAATCATCGGCCCACGCCGCGTCGCCGGTAAGCGCGCGCGCATAGCGCCGCAACTGCGGAAGCCAGACTGCGATATCGTCGCCAACGCTCACAGCTGACAGGGCATGGGGGGCGCGTCCGCAAGCATCGGGGCGGGAATCAATATCCGCTCGTCCCCATGCCACCGGTGCCGGTCGTGCCACTTGTGCCGCTTGTGCCGCGGCTGCCATCGCGCGAGGCCGAGGCGCCGCCGGAGCCGTCGCCAGCGCCATCGGAAGAACACGCTGCCACCGCCATCAAGGCCAGCAGCAGGGCAGAAACCAGGCGGAGCGCTTTCATGTTGGTCTCCTTGGCGGGCGGGCCGCATGGTGGCGCCATCGGGTGATGCCGCCGCTCGGTCTTGCCCACCGGGTAAACGCCTGGCGCCCCGGTTTTATTCCGCAAAGCGGATGTTTTGCCCCCGCTCCCACGGAGCGCGCAGCATGGCCCACATCTTGGCCCGGCGCCGTGCGGCGCGCGATACTTCGAGACGTTTCTTGCTTTGTCATGCAAGTGATCTAGAGTGGTGTGATGCACCATTTCGCCCGGCTGTGGCGGTGCTGGAAAGGCCACAGCGTGCAACGACACGATGGAGTGATCGCGCAATGGCTGGGGTGAGTGCACTGATACGGGCTCGCATCCAGTTTGCGGAAATCATCTTCTTCCACCCTCTTCGTCTTCGTCCTGCCACCCGGCATGGCAAGGTCAGGCATCCAGGCTTTCGCGGCCTCTCCCGCACGCCGCGCGAGGCTTGCAGCCATCGCAGGCGCCCCGATCGCCGCGTCTGTCCATAACCGGATCCACGACAACCGCCCATCGGCAGGCAAGGCCGGGGCGGCAGTTGCTCACCGCCCAGGCGACAGCCGGCACAGCCGTTGCCGGCGCGCGGCGTCGATCACCATGCCGTGTCGCGGCTGCCCCTGTCCATGCCGGATGGCCAGCGCGTGCGCGTGTCTTTGCTTTCCGTCCACTTCCACCGATTCCGAGGTCCCTTCATGCGCATCGAGCGGGTTCCCTTTCGCCATATCAGTGCCGCGACGGTTGCCGTAATTCTTGCTGCATGCGGACAGAAGCCGGCCGCGCCACCGCCGCAGACGCTGGAGGTCGGCGTCGTCACCGTCAAGCCAGCCACCGTGCCCGTCACCTCCGAGCTGCCGGGCCGCACCAGCGCCTTCCTGGTCGCGCAGGTGCGCGCGCGGGTCGACGGCATCGTGCTGCGCCGCGAGTTCACCGAGGGCGATGAGGTCAAGCTGGGCCAGCGCCTCTACAAGATCGACCCAACGCCCTACATTGCGGCGCTCAACAATGCCAAGGCCGTGCTGGCGAAAGCACAAGCCAACGTGGGCACGCAAAACGCACTGGTCCAGCGCTACAAGATCCTGGTGGCGGCCAACGCCGTGAGCAAGCAGGACTACGACAACGCCGTGGCCGCGCTGGGCCAGGCCGTGGCCGACGTGGCATCGGGCAAGGCAGGGGTGGAAACCGCGCAGATCAACCTGGGCTACACCGATGTCGTGTCCCCCATCACCGGGCGCAGCGGCTTGTCGCAGGTCACGCCGGGCGCCTATGTGCAGGCCAGCCAGGCCACGCTGCTGACCACGGTCCAGCAACTGGACCCGGTCTACGTCAACCTGACGCAATCGAGCGTCGAGGGGCTGCGGCTGCGCCGCCAGATTCAGGAGGGCCGCCTGCAGACCACCGGCGCCAATGCCGCCAAGGTCACGCTGTTGCTGGAAGACGGACGCGCCTATCCGCAGCCCGGCCAGCTCCAGTTCACCGACGTGAGCGTGGACCAGAGCACGGGTTCCGTGACGGTGCGTGCGATCTTCCCGAACAAGGATCGCGTGCTGCTGCCCGGCATGTTCGTGCGCGCGCGCATCGACCAGGGCGTCAACGACAAGGCCATCGTCGTGCCGCAGATCGGCGTCACGCATGACGCGAAGGGGCAGGCCGTGGCACTGGTCGTCGGCCAGGACAACAAGGTGACGCAACGCCAGATCGTCACCACCGGCACCTACGGCAGCGGCTGGGTGGTGGACGGCGGCCTGCAGCCGGGCGATCGCGTGATCGTCAACGGCGTGGAAAAAGCCAAACCGGGCATGACGGTCAAGCCGGTCGAAGCCCAGGCGCCGGCGCAGCCGGCCTCCGGCGCGCAGGCCATGCCTGGCGCCGGCGCGCCAGCGGCATCGGCGCCTTCCGCGGCATCGGCAGCATCGGCCGCGCAATAACCGGGAGCCAGCTCCATGGCAAAGTTCTTTATCGACCGGCCAATTTTTGCGTGGGTGATCGCGATCATCCTGATGCTGGCCGGCCTCGCCGCGACCACCACGCTGCCCATTGCCCAGTACCCCACGATTGCCCCGCCGGCCGTGCAGATCAGCGCCACCTACCCCGGCGCTTCCGCCAAGACCGTCGAAGACACCGTCACGCAGGTGATCGAGCAGCAGATGAGCGGCCTGGACCACCTGCTGTACCTGTCGTCGACCAGCGACGATTCCGGCACCGCCACCATCACGCTGACCTTCGCGGCCGGCACCAACCCGGACATTGCGCAGGTCCAGGTGCAGAACAAGCTGCAGCTCGCCACCCCGCTGCTGCCACAGGCCGTGCAGCAGCTGGGCACCAAGGTCACTAAATCGAGCAGCAGCTTCTTGCTGATCCTCGCCTTCGTGTCCAAGGACGGCAGCATGGGCCGCTACGACCTGGCGAACTACGTGGCGTCGAAGGTGCTGGACCCGGTCAGCCGGATCGACGGCGTCGGCACGGTGACGCTGTTCGGCTCGCAGTACGCCATGCGGATCTGGCTCGACGCGAGCAAGCTGAACAACTACAGCCTGACCCCGATCGACGTCAAGAGCGCGGTGGCCGCGCAGAACGTGCAGGTCGCTGGCGGCAGCCTGGGCGGCACGCCGTCGGTGCCGGGCCAGATGCTGCAAGCCACCATCACCGAGGCCACGCTGCTGCAAACCCCCGCGCAGTTCGGCAATATCCTGCTCAAGGTCAATACCGACGGCTCGCAGGTGCGCCTGAGGGATGTGGCGCGCATCGAGCTGGGCGGCGAGAACTATAACTTCGACACCAAGTACAACGGCCAGCCGACCGCGGCCTTCGGCATCCAGCTCGCCACCGGCGCCAACGCGCTGGCCACGGCCAAGGCGGTGCGCGCCAAGATGGCCGACCTGCAGCGCTATGCACCGCAAGGCGTGGTGGTGGAGTATCCGTACGACATCACGCCGTTCATCACGCTGTCGATCGAGGAAGTGATCAAGACGCTGATCGAGGGCATCGTGCTGGTGTTCCTGGTGATGTACCTGTTCCTGCAGAACCTGCGCGCCACGCTGATCCCGACCATCGCGGTGCCCGTGGTGCTGCTGGGCACCTTCGCGGTGATGTCGGTGGTTGGCTTCTCAATCAACACCCTGTCAATGTTCGGCATGGTGCTGGCCATCGGCCTGCTGGTGGACGATGCGATCGTGGTGGTGGAAAACGTCGAGCGGGTCATGGCCGAGGAAGGCTTGTCGCCGCGCGACGCCACGCGCAAGGCCATGGAGCAGATCACCGGCGCGCTGGTGGGCGTGGCGCTGGTGCTGTCGGCAGTGTTCGTGCCGGTGGCATTCTCCGGCGGCTCGGTGGGGGCGATCTACCGGCAGTTTTCGCTGACCATCGTTGCCGCCATGGTGCTGTCCGTACTGGTGGCCCTGATCCTGACGCCAGCGCTGTGCGCGACCATGCTTGAGCCGATCCCGAAAGGCCACCACGATGAAAAGACCGGCTTCTTCGGCTGGTTCAACCGCACCTTCGCCAGGAGCCAGAAAAAGTACCACGGCGGCGTGGAGCATGTGATCCGGCGCTCGGGGCGCTGGCTGATCATCTACCTGATGGTCATTCTGGTAGTGGGCTTGCTGTTCGTGCGGCTGCCGAAAGCCTTCCTGCCCGAAGAGGACCAGGGCACCATGTTTGTGCTGGTGCAGGCGCCCGTGGGTTCCACGCAGGAGCGCACCGCCAAGGTGCTGCTGGATGTGCAGGAGTACCTGCTCAACAGCGAGAAGGAATCCGTGGAAGCGGTGCTGACGGTTAACGGCTTCAGCTTTGCAGGCCGCGGCCAGAACTCGGGCCTGGTGTTCGTGCGGCTCAAGGACTTCTCCCAGCGGGAGTCCGCCAACCTGAAAGCACCCGCTTTGGTCAGGCGGATTTTCGGGCACTTTGCGGGATACAAGGACGCCAACGTGTTCCCGTTGAACCCCCCTTCCATTCCGGAACTCGGCACGGCCGCAGGCTTCGACTTCGAGTTGCAGGACCGTGCCGGCTTGGGCCACGAAAAGCTGATGCAGGCGCGCAACATGCTGCTCGGCATGGCGGCCAAGGACGCGCTGCTGGCACAGGTGCGCCCGAACGGCCTGAACGACACGCCGCAGTTCAAGGTCGACATCGACCGCGAAAAGGCCAACGCGCTGGGCGTCAGCGCCGCCGACATCGACCAGACCTTCTCGACCGCCTGGGCGTCGCTATACGTGAACAACTTCCTCGATACCGACAACCGGATCAAGAAAGTCTACGTGCAGGGCGAACCAAGGTTCCGCATGAACCCGGAGGACCTGAACGCCTGGTACGTGCGCAATGCGGCTGGCACGATGGTGCCGTTCGGCGCCTTCGGCTCGGGGGCGTGGATCTTCGGGTCCCCCAAGCTCGAGCGCTTCAACGGCATCCCGGCGGTCGAGATCCAGGGCTCGGCGGCGGCCGGCAAATCGACCGGCCAGGCGATGAACGCCATGGAAGCCATCGCGCAGAAGCTGCCCGACGGTATCGGCTACGAATGGACCGGCTTGTCGTACCAGGAGCGCCAGTCCGGCTCGCAGGCGCCACTGCTCTATGGCATCTCGATCCTCGTCGTCTTCCTTTGCCTGGCCGCGCTGTATGAGAGCTGGTCGATCCCGTTCTCGGTGATCATGGTGGTGCCGCTGGGGATTCTGGGCGCGCTGCTGGCCGCCACCCTGCGCGGGCTGGAGAACGACGTCTTCTTCCAGGTCGGCCTGCTGACCACGGTGGGGCTGTCGGCGAAGAACGCCATCCTGATCGTGGAGTTCGCCCGCGACCTGCGCGACCAGGGCATGAGCAACGTCGACGCGGCGGTGGAGGCGGCACGCCTGCGCTTGCGCCCGATCCTGATGACATCGCTGGCCTTCATCCTTGGCGTGCTGCCGCTGGCGCTCAGCAATGGCGCTGGCTCCGGCAGCCAGCATGCGATCGGCACCGGCGTGATCGGCGGGATGCTGACCGCCACCTTCCTCGCGATCTTCATGATCCCGATGTTCTTCGTCGTGATCGGCAAGTTCAGCAAGACCAGGCACAAGCCCGGGTCGCCACCTGCGCCCGTCCCGTCCGGCCACGCGGGCGGCGGCAATGACGATGGCAGCAATGGCAGCGCCGGCACGCCTGGCCAAGGACATTGAGATGCCCAGACTCGCACTGATCGCCGGCGCCACCGCCATCCTGGCCGCCGGCTGCACGCTCCAGCCGCGCTATGAGCGCCCCGCCGCCCCCG
>NZ_JBXASU010000146.1:0-12761 GCF_058809705.1 Cupriavidus sp. MPR-AND1C
GGCTTTTGGGTGCAAAAGCCAACGCCGCTCAAAATTACCCCTATCCCACCAACTCCTGATGCAGAGCCAGATACTCCAGCGCCAGCTTATGCCTCGGATCCAGGTGAATCATCGGCATCGCATGCTGATGCGACTCCCGGATCTTCACGGACGACGACAGCCGTGAATTCAACACCGGCAGCCCTTCGCTGACCAGTTCCTCCACCAGTTGCAGCGGCAAGGTGGCGCGCGGCTGGAACTGGTTGATCACGATCCCTTCGACTTCCAGGTCCGCGTTGTGGTCGTGCTGGATCTCTTTTACGTTGTCCAGCAGCGTGTAGAGCGCGCGGCGGGAGAAGTCGTCGCAGTCGAATGGGATCAGGCAGCGCTGGACAGCAATCAGCGCGGAGCGGGTGTAGAAGTTCAGCGCGGGCGGGGTGTCGATGTAGATGGCGTCGTACGTTTGTTCCAGCTCGATCAGCGCATCGCGCAGCTTGTAGATCTTGTAGCGGGATTCGAGCTTGCCGTGCAGCGTATCGAGCTCGGGATGGGCGGGCATCACATCGAGGTTTTCGAACGGCGTGGCGTGGATGAACGCGGTGACATCCAGCGGCTTGAAGCTGTATGTGAGCGCGGTCTCGAAGAAGTCGGCCACCGTCGGGGCGGCCTCGGCGGCGTGCGCGCCGAGCAGGTACTGGCTGGAGTTGCCTTGCGCATCGAGGTCGATGACCAGGGTGCGCAGGCCTTCGCTGGCGCTGATGGCCGCCAGGTTGCAGACGATGGTCGACTTGCCGACTCCGCCCTTCTGATTAAATACGACGCGCCGCATTTGAGCCCTTGGAGGTAAACGTTCCAAAGGAGAGAGGATACCTTAGCAAGGTGTCATTTCAGCAGCCAAATCGCACGCGAGGCTATGTTTGTATCAGCCGCTTTTGCCGCGAGATGCTCATCAGGATCCCGATGCCCATGCCCAGCGTCACCAGCGCCGTTCCCCCGTAGCTCAACAGCGGCAACGGCACGCCCACCACGGGCAGGATGCCGCTCACCATGCCCATGTTCACAAAGGCATAGGTGAAGAAGATCAGCGTGATCGAGCCTGCCAGCAGCCGCGAGAACAGCGTCGGCGCGTTGGCCGCGATGTACAGCCCGCGGAAGATCAGCAGCAGGTAGAGCACCAGCAGCACGGCGTTGCCGATCAGCCCGAACTCTTCGGAGAACACGGCGAAGATGAAGTCGGTGTGCTTCTCGGGGATGAACTCGAGGTGCGTCTGCGTGCCCTTTAGCCAGCCTTTGCCGAACAGGCCGCCGGAGCCGATGGCAATGATGGACTGGATGGTGTGGAAGCCCTTGCCGAGCGGGTCGGTGGTGGGGTCCAGCAGCGTGCAGATGCGGTGTTGCTGGTAGTCGTGCAGGATCGGCCAGGTCACGCCGGGGGCGCAGATATCGTGCTCGAAGCTGACCAGCGCCGTGATGGCGACCACCGCGATGGCAAGCAGCGGCAGGATGATCTTCCACGACAGGCCGGCGAAATAGATCACATAGAGGCCGGCGGCCATCACCAGCAGGCCGGTGCCGAGGTCGGGCTGCTTGGCGATCAGGCCCACGGGCACGCCGAGCAGCACCAGCGCCAGCACAAAGTCGAACCACCTGACCGAGCCCTCCCGCTTCTGGAAGTACCACGCCAGCATCAGCGGCATGGCGATCTTCATGATCTCGGAGGGCTGGATCACCATGCCGACATAGAGCCAGCGCCGCGCGCCCTTGCGGATCAGGCCGAACATGGCCACCGCCACCAGCAGGGCCACGCCGAGCGTATAGAGCGGCACCGCCACCCGCATCAGCGTCTGGGTTGGCAGGTAAGCGATGACCCACATCACCAGATAGGACAGCAGGATGTTGCGCAACTGGTCCTCGACCCGGCCGGGCATGTCGATGGCGGCTGAGTAGAGCGCCACGATGCCGGTGGCGAACAGCAGGAAGACGATAAGCGCGAGTGGCTTGTCAAAGCCGGTCAGGGCCGTCTTGATGAACGATAGGACGCGGCGGCGATCCATGGCGCGTCTCCTTCAGCGTGAAGCGTTGCCGCCGGCCGCGGCGGGCGCGGTTGCCGGTTTGGCGCGGGGTTTCGAACTGGCGGGTGCCATGGTGGGCGACGCGGCCGGAGCGGGGGGCGGCGCCGGGCGGCTGTGGCCGAGGGCCTGCGCCATGCGCTGGTCCAGCGTCTGCACCGCCGAGGCGGGCGGGATGGCGGCGGGGTCGATCACCGGCGCCGCCACGGCAGAGGCGGCCGTGGCGGAGGCGCCGGCGCGGGCTGCCACCCGCGCCGCCGGCACGCTGGCGCCTTCGCTGGTGGCGGCGGCTTCGCTCGCGCCCATGACGGTGGCGCTGGCGATGCTGGCGGTGTGGCCGGTGGTAAACACGCTGGGCGTATCCACGGGCGGCTTGCCGCCGGCGCGTTCGGAAGCGGGCGGGGCGATGTTCGCCAGTTCTTCCGGCCACTTGCCCGTCAAATAGTAATCCATCACCTTGCGTGCGATCGGCGCGGCCACGGCACCGCCGAAGCCGGCGTTTTCCACGATCATCGCCAGCGCGATCTTCGGGTTGTCGGCGGGAGCGAACGCGGTATAGAGCGCGTGGTCGCGCTTACGCTCGTCCAGCGCGTGGTGGTTGTACTTCTCGTTCTTGCCCATGGTGAAGGTCTGCGCCGTCCCGGTCTTGCCTGCGGACTCATAGGCGGCGCCGGCGAACGCGCGGGCGGCGGTGCCCGAGTGCGTCACGCCGACCATGGCGCGCTTGATCACGTCGATATCCGACTGCTTGAGCGGCAGGCGGTAGCTTTCCTTGGGCACGGTGAGCTCGCGCTCGCGGCTGACCGAATCCTCCACCGCTTTGACCAGGTGGGGCTTCATGGCGATGCCGTTGTTGACCAGGATGGAGGTGGCGTTGGCCAGCTGCAGGATGGTGAAGCTGTTGTAGCCCTGGCCGATCCCCAGCGAGATGGTTTCGCCGTCATACCATTTCTGCTGCTCGGGCTTGCGGTAGGCGCGGCGCTTCCAGTCGGTGGAGGGCAGGATGCCGCGGCTCTCGCCCTCGATGTCGATGCCGGTGATCTGGCCGAAGCCCAGCGGCTTCATGAAGTCGTGAATGCCGTTGACGCCCATGTCGCGCGCCAGCATGTAGTAATAGGTGTCGCACGACTGCACGATGGAGGCGTTCATGTCCACCCAGCCGTGGCCGCCAGGCTTGTCGTCGCGGAAGGTATGGTTGCCCAGCGTGAACGAGCCCGGATCGTGGAAGCCCCAGGCCGCGGTGCGCTTGCCGGTGGTGAGCGCCGCCAGCGCCATGAACGGCTTGTAGGTGGAGCCGGGCGGGTAGGTGCCGCGCAGCGGGCGGTTCAGGAGCGGCTTGTCGGGCGAGCCGTTGAGCTCGTTCCAGGTATTGGTGTCGATGCCTTCGACGAACAGGTTGGGGTCGTAGGTCGGCTTGGAGACAAAGGCCAGGATGTCGCCCGTGGCCGGCTCGATCGCCACCAGCGCGCCGCGCTTGTCGCCAAACAGCGCCTCGGCCAGTTGCTGCAGGCGGATATCGAGCGACAGGATCAGGTTGTTGCCGGGCGTGGCGGGGGAGGTGGACAGCGTGCGGATGGGGCGTCCGCCCGCGCTCACTTCCACTTCCTCGAAGCCGGTCAGGCCGTGCAGCTCGGTCTCGTAGCTTTGCTCGATGCCGATCTTGCCGATGTAGTTGGAGCCCTTGTAGTTGTCGGCGTCCTTGCGCGGATCGTATTTGGCGCCTTCGGCGCTGTTGGCCTCGTCCATGGCCTCGATGCGTTCCTGGTCGCGCTGCGAGATGCGGCCGAGGTAGCCGATCACGTGCGAGGCGGACTCGCCCATCGGGTACTGGCGGAACAGCCGGGCGCGCACGTCCACGCCGGGAAAGCGGAAGCGCTGGGCGGAGAAGCGCGCCACTTCCTCGTCGGTGAGCTGGCTGCGGATCGGCAGGCTTTCGAAGCTGCGCGACTCCTCCATCAGGCGCTTGAAGCGGCGGCGGTCGCGCGGCTGGATGTCGATCAGCTGGGCCAGTTCCTCGATGGTGTTGTCGAGCGTGTCGGACAGCTTGGACGGGGTGATTTCCAGCGTGTAGGCGGAATAGTTGCGCGCCAGCACCACGCCGTTGCGGTCCATGATGATGCCGCGGTTGGGCTCGATCGGCGCCACCGAGATGCGGTTGTCCTCGGCCTTGGCCGAGTACTGGTCATGCTTGTACCACTGCAGCCACAGGAAACGGCTGAACAGCAGGCCGAAGCAGATCACGGCAAACAGGCCCGCCGCCGCTACGCGGATGCGGAAGCGGCCGAGCTCCTGTTCGACATTGCGTATTTCGGTCATGGTACTGCGTCAGCCTTGCGGTTTGCCGCCCCCCAGGGGGCACGGCGGGACTTCGGTTGGGGTAAAGCGTCAGATCGGCCGGGTTTCGTCCACGTCGGCACTGCGGCGCTGCGGCGCCAGCAGCATGCCGGTGGCCAGCGGCCACAGCAGCGCTTCGATGCCCGGCGCCAGCAGCAATTGCCAGCCGGGCAGCGGCGCGCCCATGGCCAGGCGGATCAGCACCGGCACGGCGTGGGCGACAAACAGGAGCGGCAGCACGTGCAGCGCCTGGGTATAGACCGTGAACCACAGCACGCGGCGATGGATGGTGATGGCGAAGTACGCCAGCAGCGAGTAAGCCATGGCGTGCTCGCCCAGCAGGCGCGCGTCATGCACGTCCATCAGCAGGCCGAGCGCGAATGCCACGCCCATGCCGACCTTGCGCGGCTGGTGGATGTTCCAGAACACCAGCACCAGTGCCACCATGTCGGGCACCCACAGCGTGGTGCCCCAGGGCATCAGGTTGAACAGGAAGGCCAGCACGAAAGTCAGCGCGATAAACGCGGGGTTGACCGGGCGCAGCAGGTATTGGGGATTGGTCAACGCTTGGGCTCCTTGGCCGGGGCGGGCTTGTCGGCGGGCTTTTCCGCCGGCTTGTCAGCAGGCTTTGCGGCAGGCTTTTCGGCCGGCCGCTCTCCCGAGCGTTCGGCATCCCGCACGCCCGGGCGGTTCGCCCTGACGCTTCGCACTTCCTTGGCGTCGCGTGGGCCGTCGATGGACTCGCGCGGCGGCAACTGCGCTTCGTAGCGGATCACCAGCAACTGGCGGTGCGAACGCACGCCGGCCACCGGTTCGCAGTACACGCGCGAGAAGGCAGTATCGGCCTTGCGCTCGATCTGGACGATCTTGGCCACCGGCAGGCCGGGCGGGTAGGTGCCGTCCAGGCCGGAGGTCACCAGCAGGTCGCCCTGCTGCAGGTCGGCCGAGGCGGCCATGAAGCGCAGGTCGAGCAGGCCGGCGCGGGCACCGCCAAAGGCCACGCTGCGCAAGCCGTTGCGCACTACCTGCACGGGAATGGCCTGCTCCTTGTCGGTCAGCAGCGTGACTTCGGACTGAAATGGCGAAACCCGCGTGATCTGGCCGATCACGCCGCGTTCGTCGATCACGGGGTAGCCCGCGCGCAGGCCATGCTGGCTGCCGCGGTCGATCACGATGCGCTGGCTATAGGGGTCGCGGGCGTCGTACAGGATCTCGGCCGCCGTCACCGGCGTGGCTGACTGCTGGACCAGGCCAAGCAGCTTGCGCAACTGGTTGTTCTCGGCCTCGAGCTGGGACTGGCGCACCGAACCCTCGGCCTCGGTCACCATGCGGCGCTTGAGGTCGCGGTTCTCGCTGGCGAGGGCGGCGGATGACTGGGCGTAGTCGAAGGTGGCGCGCAGCGCGTCGCGCGGCACCAGCACCGTGCGCTCCACCGGCATCAGCACGGTGGCGGCAACCTGGCGCACCACGCGCAGGGCGTCAAAGCGCGCATCAACGATGAGCAGCGCCAGCGCGATCGTCACATAGAAGACGAGGCGCGCAACGGCGGAAGTGCCCTGCTTGAAGAGCGGCGGCGGAGTGTAATCCATTTACCCGTGCGCTGGCAGAAAGGTCCCCCGGCGCCGCAGGCACGACCACGCCGCGCCACGCCAGCCGCAGTGGCTGGGGTGGCGCGGCGCGGTGTGGTGCACGGGGGCTGGCCGGGTCGGGAGGGTGGCGCGGCAAGGCGCTGCCCCGACCAGGTAGTCCGGCAGGCCGCGTCGTGCCACGTGCGAATCCTCTGCTTACGCTTTATTCGTAAGAGAAGATGCTGCCGAGCTTGTCCATGCGCTCGAGCGCCATGCCGGAGCCGCGCACCACGCAGGTCAGCGGGTCTTCGGCGACCAGCACCGGCAGGCCGGTTTCCTCGGCCAGCAGACGATCCAGGTCGCGCAGCAGCGCGCCGCCGCCGGTCAGCATCATGCCGCGCTCGGCGATGTCGGCGCCGAGTTCCGGCGGGGTTTGTTCCAGCGCGATCTTGACGGCCGACACGATCTGGTTGAGCGGGTCGGTCAGGGCTTCCAGGATTTCGTTGGACGACACGGTGAAGGCACGCGGGATGCCTTCGGACAGGTTGCGGCCCTTGACTTCCATTTCGCGGACTTCGGAGCCGGGGAATGCCGAACCGATGGCCTTCTTGATGGCTTCGGCGGTCTGCTCGCCGATCAGCATGCCGTAGTTGCGGCGGATGTAGTTGACGATGGCTTCGTCGAACTTGTCGCCACCCACGCGCACCGAACCCTTGTAGACCATGCCGCCCAGCGAGATGATGCCCACCTCGGTGGTGCCGCCGCCGATATCCACCACCATCGAGCCCGACGGCTCCGACACGGGCAGGCCGGCGCCGATCGCGGCCGACATCGGCTCCTCGATCAGGTACACCTGGCTGGCGCCGGCGCCCAGCGCCGATTCGCGGATGGCGCGGCGCTCGACCTGGGTCGAGCCGCAGGGCACGCAGATGATGATGCGCGGCGAGGGGCGCAGCAGCTTGGTGTCATGCACCATCTTGATGAACTGCTTGAGCATCTGCTCGGTGACCGTGAAGTCGGCGATCACGCCGTCTTTCATCGGGCGGATCGCTTCGATGTTGCCCGGCACCTTGCCCAGCATCTGCTTGGCTTCCTTGCCCACCGCCTGGATCGTCTTCTTGGCGTTGGGTCCACCTTCCTGGCGGATGGCGACCACGGACGGCTCGTCAAGGACGATGCCCTTGTCACGCATATAGATCAGGGTGTTGGCGGTGCCGAGGTCGATCGCGAGATCGTTGGAGAAGTAGCTGCGGAGAAATCCGAACATCAGGAATCCTGTTTTCTGGTGGTTCGCGAGTATGCGAAGTGGCCGGCGCCGCTGCGGGGCCAGCCACGATATTCATAGCGACGGGTAGTATTAAGGCCCCCGATCGTCCGGTGGGGCCGGCGCCGTTGCCAGTCCGCGTTGTCATACGCCGCGAACTGCCAGGGCCAGGGCCGCCAACCAAGGCCGCTTTGCCAGGTGGCGAAAACAGCCTCTACGGGAACCTTTGATTAGACCACGCGCGAAAGTTCGGTGGAACGGCGCAGCAATTACAAATTAATTGCTGGCGGGGGCGGCCTAATCGGAGGAACCTGTCTGTCATCCCTTGGGTGCCTTCAACCCCGCAACGGCGGGGGCGGTCGGGCCACAAGGCCAGTGCTGGCTGGCCCGGGCGCCGGAGTACGCCGCCGGGCGTTCCGCCGGAGTGTCTCGCCGAAGTGTCTCGGAAAGCTCCGGGGGAGGCGGTTTTGCACCAATGTGACGAAGGCGCGGCCAAAGGATGGCAACGCGCAATGATACCTTATAATTCCCCCTGTTTCGGGGGCTTCTTCCTCGAAAAAACCTGTAACTTTGACGATTCCCGGGCGCTCCCGGCAGCACTCGCCCGGCCCGCCCCGGCCGCGCCCGCATCGCCTTTCGCACCGACCCCAAGCCATGGCTCTCGACCTATCCGACGTCAAGCGCATCGCCCACCTTGCCCGCATCGAAATCAACGATGACGAGGCTGGGCAGACGCTTGTGCAGCTCAATCAATTCTTCTCCCTGGTCGAACAGATGCAGGCGGTCGACACCACCGGCATCGTGCCGCTGGCCCACCCGCTGTCCGCGGTGCGCGAGATGTCGCAGCGGCTGCGCGACGACGTGGTCACCGAGCCCAACCGCCGCGAGGACTACCAGCGTCCCGCTCCGGCCACCGAAGGCGGCCTCTACCTGGTGCCCAAGGTCATCGAATAAAGGTCAGACGCACCCCGGCCCTCGACCCAGCGGCTGCGCCGCGCCGCCCCCAGGCTGCGCCGGCAGCCATCACCTGCCAAGCCAAACCGACCGACATGCCCTTTTCCGCAACTTCCGTGACCTCCCTGCGCGAGCTTTCCGACGCGCTGGCGGCCCGCTCCGTCTCCGCCGAAGAACTGGCGCGCGATTACCTGGCCCGTATCGAGCAGGCCGGCGCGCTCAACGCCTTTGTCGACGTCAACCCCGAACTCACCCTGGCGCAGGCGCGTGCCGCCGACGCGCGCCGCGCGCGCGGCGAAGCCGGCCCGCTGACCGGCGTGCCGATTGCCCACAAGGATGTGTTCGTCACCCGTGGCTGGCGCGCCACGGCGGGCTCGCGCATGCTGGCCAACTACGAAAGCCCGTTCGACGCGGCCGTGGTCGAGCGCCTCGCCGCCGCCGGCATGGTCACGCTGGGCAAGACCAATATGGACGAGTTCGCGATGGGCTCGTCCAATGAGAACTCGCACTTCGGCCCGGTCCGGAACCCCTGGGACGCCAGCCGCGTGCCGGGTGGCTCCTCGGGCGGCTCCGCTGCCGCCGTGGCCGCCGGCCTGGCGCCTGCCGCCACCGGCACCGACACCGGGGGCTCGATCCGCCAGCCGGCCTCGTTCTCCGGCATCACCGGCATCAAGCCTACCTATGGGCGCGTGTCGCGCTATGGCATGATCGCCTTCGCCTCCTCGCTCGACCAGGGCGGCCCGATGGCGCATACCGCCGAGGATTGCGCCATGCTGCTGGGCGGCATGGCCGGCTTCGACGAGCGCGACTCCACCAGCGTTGCGCCCGCCCTGGGCGGCGTCGACGAGGACTACACCCGCCTGCTGGGCCAGGCGCGGGCTGGCGCCAGTGCCGGCAAGCCGTTGTCAGGGCTGCGCATCGGCCTGCCGAAGGAATATTTCGGCAAGGGCCTGGCAGCGGACGTGGAGCAGGCCGTGCGCGCGGCGCTTGCCGAGTACGAAAAGCTGGGCGCCACGCTGGTCGAGGTGTCTCTGCCCAAGACCGAACTGTCGATCCCCGTGTACTACGTGATCGCGCCGGCCGAGGCATCGTCCAACCTGTCGCGCTTTGACGGCGTGCGCTTTGGCCATCGCGCCGCCGAGTACCGCGACCTGATGGACATGTACAAGAAGACCCGCGCCGAAGGCTTCGGCCCCGAGGTCAAGCGCCGCATCATGGTGGGCGCCTATGTGCTGTCGCACGGCTACTACGACGCCTACTACCTGCAGGCACAAAAGATCCGCCGCATCATTGCTGACGATTTCCAGCGCGCCTTCACCCAGTGCGACGTGATCATGGGCCCGGTGGCGCCCACGGTGGCGTGGAAGCTCGGCGAGAAGAGCGCGGACCCGGTGCAGATGTACCTGGCCGACATCTTCACGCTGTCGACCAGCCTGGCCGGCCTGCCGGGCATGAGCGTGCCCTGCGGGCTGGGCGAGGGCGGCATGCCGGTTGGCCTGCAGCTGATCGGCAACTACTTTGGCGAGGCCGAGCTGCTGCAAACGGCGCACGCCTTCCAGCAGGCAACGGACTGGCACCTGCGCCGGCCCGCGCAGGCATGATCGCAGCGCGCTGGCTGTCGCGCATCGTGCTCGGCATCGGGCTGGCCGCCGCATTGGCGGCCTGCATCCCGCTGCCGCGCTTTGGCGGCAAGCCCCCGCCCATTGCCAGCCGCGACATCGACCTTGCCGGCGATTGCCGCCGCACCGAGGAAGACGGCTTTCGCGAGGATGCGCAGGTGCGCGTGGCGGACAACGCCGTGCAGCAGTTGTCATGGAAGCTGTGGGTGGGCAAGCGCGGCTCGTGCAGCTTCAACCTGGCCGAATTCCGCCAGACCCAGAAGAAGCCGCATATCGAGCTGCGCGCCAATGACGGCAGCGCCTGCAAGCTGATGATCTGGCAGGATCCGCGCCGGGTCACGCTCGCGCACGCCAATTGCGAGGCACGCTGCTCGCCGGGCATCTACGAAGAAGCCTGGCCGGTGATGTTCGAGCCTGGCGGCGGCGGCTGCGCGCAGACCCGATGAACCCGCTCAACGCCATGTCCCGAACCGCCCAGGGTTGCATCGCCGCTCGCCTGAAAGCCTTCAGCCTGGGCGCGTGCGCCTTGCTGCTGGCAAGCCACGCCGTGCTGGTGCGGGCCGTGGTTCCGGCGGCCGGCGAGCGCGCCATGCCGGCCGCGCAGGCGGTGCGTTTCCCGGGCGCCGACGGCGGCCAGCCGCTCAGCGGCTACTGGTTCGTGCCGCAGCGCAGCGCTGCGGCCCCGGCCCCGGCCGTACGCGTGGTGATTGCGCTGCACGGCTGCGGCGGCCTGCACCGCAGTGGCGGCGCGGATGCGGCGGCGCTCCAGAGCCGTTACCGCGAGTACGTGCAGTGGCTGACCGCGCGCGGCTACGCGGTGCTGCTACCCGACAGTTTCGGCCCGCGCGGCAAACCGGACGGCATCTGCAACGAACGCCTGGACAGCCGCGACATCGACGACGCCACGCGGCGCGGCGATGTGCTGGCGGCGCTGCAGTGGCTGGCGCGGCAGCCCGGCGTGGACACTGAGCATATCGTGCTGCTGGGCTGGTCCAACGGCGCGCAGGCGGTGCTCAGCGCCATCGACGCCAGTCGCGACTGGCCGGCGGGCGCACCGGCTATCGAGCGCGCCGTGGCCTTTTACCCGGGCTGCAAGAGCGCGGTGCAGCGGCATGAGTACCGCCTGCGCACGCCCTTGCTGCTGCTGACCGGCGGCGCCGACGACTGGACCCCCGCCACCCGCTGCGCCATGCTGCGCGAGGCGGTCGCGGCGCGCCAGCCGGATGCACGTTTTCGCCTGGAGATCTACCCCGGCGCGTATCACGGCTTTGACGGCACCGAGCCGCTGCGGGTGCGGCGCGATGTGCCTAGCGGCTCGCGTCAAGGCCAGGGCGTGACCGTGGGCGGCGACCCGATCTCGCGCGATGCGGCGCTGGCGCAATTGGATTCATGGCTGGCCAGCCCGAATCCGTGACAGAACACGTAGCAGTACATAGCCACACGCAGGCACACGTAGCAAACAAGTAGCAACACATACAGCACACGAACAGGAATACCGCCATGCAATGGGAAGTGGTGATCGGCCTCGAGACGCACACGCAGTTGTCGACGGCCTCCAAGATTTTTTCCGGTACCTCCACCGCCTTCGGCGCGGCGCCGAACACGCAAGCCTCGCCGGTTGATCTGGCGCTGCCCGGCGTGTTGCCGGTGCTTAACCGCGGCGCGGTCGAGCGCGCCATCCAGTTCGGCCTGGCGATCGGCGCCACCATCGCGCCGCGCAGCATCTTCGCACGCAAGAATTACTTCTACCCCGACCTGCCCAAGGGCTACCAGATCAGCCAGTACGAGCTGCCGGTGGTACAGGGCGGCAGCATCAGCATCCAGGTCGAAGGCAAGAAGGGCGAAACCTACGAAAAGACCGTGCAGCTCACGCGCGCCCACCTCGAGGAAGACGCCGGCAAGTCGCTGCACGAAGATTTCGCCGGCATGACCGGCATTGACCTGAACCGCGCCGGCACGCCGCTGCTGGAGATCGTCACCGAGCCCGACATGCGCAGCTCGGCCGAGGCCGTGGCCTACGCCAAAGCCCTGCACGCGCTGGTGATGTGGCTGGGCATCTGCGACGGCAACATGCAGGAAGGCAGCTTCCGCTGCGACGCCAACGTGTCGGTGCGCCCCTACGGCAGCCCCAAGCTGGGCACGCGCCGCGAGATCAAGAACCTGAACTCGTTCCGCTTCCTGCAGCAGGCCATCGACTACGAAGTCCAGTGGCAGATCGCCGAGATCGAGGACGGCCGCGAAATCCAGCAGGCCACCGTGCTGTTCGACCCGGACACCGGCGAGACGCGCGCCATGCGCACCAAGGAAGACGCGCACGACTACCGCTACTTCCCCGACCCCGACCTGCTGCCGCTGGAGATCGACGCCGCCTGGATCGAGCGCGTGAAGTCCGGGTTGCCGGAGCTGCCGGTGGCCATGCAAGCGCGCCTGGTGTCGCAATATGGCTTGTCCGCCTACGACGCCAGCGTGCTGACCGCCTCCAAGTCGCTCGCGAACTATTTCGAGGCGGTGGTCGCCGAAGCTGGCACGGCCAATGCCAAGCCCGCTGCCAACTGGCTGATGGGCGACGTATCGTCGCTGCTCAACCGCGAAGGCATCGCGCTGGAAGCCGCCCCGGTCAAGCCGGCGCAGCTGGCCAAGCTGCTGGTGCGCATTGCCGACGGCACGGTGTCCAACAACACGGCCAAGAAGGATGTCTTCCCGGCCATGTGGGCGGGCGAGGCAGGTGCCGACGCCGACGCCATCATCGCGGCCAAGGGCCTCAAGCAGATGTCCGACTCGGGCGAGCTGGAAAAGATCATCGACGACGTGCTGGCTGCCAATGCGAAGTCGGTGGAGGAGTTCCGCGCTGGCAAGGAGAAGGCGTTCAACGCGCTGGTCGGCCAGGCCATGAAGGCCACCAAGGGCAAGGGGAATCCTGCTCAGGTGAATGAGTTGCTGAAGAGGAAGTTGGGGGCATAGGGGACGTAGGGGG
>NZ_JBXASU010000147.1:0-12752 GCF_058809705.1 Cupriavidus sp. MPR-AND1C
CCCCCCCCCCCCCCCCCCCCCCCCCCCCCCCCCCCGCCGGGGCAGTCGCAGCAGGCTCATGGGGAGGAGGAGGTGGCGGTGGGGCAGGTCCTGGCGCGTCGCCGGCATGCGGTCAAAGGGAAGCGGCGCCGATGCCGGCTCTGATTCTAATGGCGCTTTCTAGTCGTGCGCCACGGCGGCCTGGAATTTCTCCAGGCAGTAGCCCAGCCCGCGAACCGTGGCAATGCGGATCCCGCCCACCTCGATCTTCTTGCGCAGCCGGTGTACATAGACTTCGATGGCATTGTTGCTGACCTCTTCGCCCCATTCGCACAGGTGGTCGACCAGTTGCTCCTTCGATACCAGCCGCCCGGTGCGGGTGAGCAGGATCTCCAGCAGCCCGACTTCGCGCGCGGAGAGATCCAGCATCTGCTCGTTCAGGTAGGCGATGCGGCCAACCTGGTCGAAGGCCAGCGGGCCATGGTGCGTGAGCGTGGCGCCACCGCCAGCGCCGCGCCGCACCAGCGCACGCACGCGGGCTTCCAGCTCGGACAGGGCGAAGGGCTTGGCCATGTAGTCATCGGCGCCCAGGTCCAGGCCCTTGACGCGCTCATCGACGCCGTCGGCCGCGGTCAGGATCAGCACCGGTAGCATGGCGCCGCGCGTGCGCAGGCGCTTGAGCACCTCCAGCCCGGGCATGCGGGGCAGGCCGAGATCGAGGATCAGGAGGTCGAAGGCCTGGGTCGAGAGCGCCGAGTCGGCTTCAACCCCACTGGCGACATGGTCGACGGCATAGCCGGAGTGACGTAATGAGCGTGTCAGGCCATCTGCCAGCACGTCGTCATCTTCCGCGATCAGAATACGCATGGTTGTCTCCACCCTGGCCGGCTTAGTCGTCGCTTTACATCAAATGACGCGTGCGGGACTTGCCAAGCATACTGTTTTTTTATACAGTACCCGCTTGATCCGGTCGCGCAGTGAGCGGGCCGGATCGTACTGAATTCAGCGACGCACTTTAGCAACGCACGTATTACCGACGTTTGCCCAATGCTTGCCCCTGCTGCCAGGTTCATTGTCATCAGGAGTTCGCAGCGCGGCGCGGGTCGGGCGGTTACCCGCAAAAGCAGGCAGCGCGCCACATGCGGCCTATTTATACACCATTGACGGAAGGACGACCATGGATGACGGCAAGAAGGCGGGTGCTGGCGTAAGCGCCGAAAAGCAGAAGGCGCTGGCGGCCGCGCTGGCCCAGATCGAGAAGCAGTTCGGCAAGGGCTCGATCATGAAACTGGGCGAGGCCGACATCGACCAGGATATCCAGGTCGTGTCCACCGGCTCGCTGGGCCTGGACATCGCGCTGGGCGTCGGCGGCCTGCCGCGCGGCCGCGTGGTCGAAATCTACGGTCCGGAATCCTCGGGCAAGACCACGCTGACGCTGCAGGTCGTGGCCGAAATGCAAAAACTGGGCGGCACCTGCGCCTTTATCGATGCCGAGCACGCGCTCGACGTCAACTATGCCGGCAAGCTCGGCGTGTCCGTGGGCGACCTGCTGATCTCCCAGCCCGACACCGGCGAGCAGGCACTGGAAATCACCGACGCGCTGGTGCGCTCGGGCTCGGTCGACCTGATCGTGATCGACTCGGTGGCGGCCCTGGTGCCCAAGGCCGAAATCGAAGGCGAGATGGGCGATTCGCTGCCGGGCCTGCAGGCCCGCCTGATGAGCCAGGCGCTGCGCAAGCTGACCGGCACCATCAAGCGCACCAACTGCCTGGTGATCTTCATCAACCAGATCCGCATGAAGATCGGCGTGATGTTCGGTTCGCCCGAAACCACCACCGGCGGCAATGCGCTGAAGTTCTACGCCTCGGTGCGCCTGGACATCCGCCGCATCGGCTCGATCAAGAAGGGCGACGAGGTGATCGGCAACGAAACCAAGGTCAAGGTAGTCAAGAACAAGGTATCGCCGCCGTTCCGCGAAGCCTTCTTCGACATCCTCTACGGCCAGGGCATCTCGCGCCAGGGCGAAATCATCGACCTCGGCGTGGACGCCAAGGTCGTCGAGAAGTCGGGCGCTTGGTACAGCTACAAGGGCGAGAAGATCGGCCAGGGCAAGGACAACGCGCGTGAATACCTGCGCGAAAATCCCGACATCGCCGGCGAGATCGAGAACAGGGTGCGCGAGTCGCTGGGCGTGGTCCTGATGAACGGCACGCCGGCCACCGCCGGCGCCGTGGTCACCGCCGAAGACTGAGCTTCGCTGGCCGGGGTATTCCCGGCCGCGATCCCTGCCCCGGGGCGGCACGCGCAGCGACGCGCGCCGCCCCGGTTTGCATTTTTGAAGTGCATCCATAAACGCGTCTATATAACGCGTCTATATAACGCATCGATAAAGCGCGGTGTTCAAGCGCGCCTTCCCCATGGCTACCCGTCCACCTCTCTCCCTGAAAGCCCGCGCCGTCGGCTACCTGTCGCGGCGCGAGCACAGCCGGGCGGAGCTGGCGCGCAAGCTGGCCCCGCACGCCGAGTCTCCCGAGGCCCTCGAGCAACTGCTGGATGCGCTGGAGCGCGAGAACTGGCTGTCCAACGCGCGCTTTGTCGACAGCCTGGTGCACCGGCGCGCGGCCCGCTATGGCGCCGCCCGCGTGATGCAGGAAGCCCGCACCCATCAGCTCGGCGGCGATCAGCTCGCCGACCTGCAGGATCGCCTGCGCGGGTCGGAGCTGGAGCGCGGCCGCGCGGTCTGGCAAAAGCGTTTTGGCACGCCGCCCGCCACGCCCGAAGACAAGGCCAGGCAGATCCGCTTCATGGTCGCCCGCGGCTTTTCCCGCTCGGTGGTGAGCCAGGTGATCAAAGGGGCGGATGCGTGGCTGGATGGCAGTGACTGACGTCCGCCGACGTGGCCGCCTCAAGTTCAAGTGATGCCGCAGTGATGTCACGGTGATGTTACTGCCATGTCCTGCACCGGTTTCGGGCGCATACCTGCTTTGCCAGTAGGCGTATTCCGAATCTTCGCGCCTTGCTCACGCCTTGATCCTTACGCCGTTTCCCCCGCAATGCCGCGATTTTTCCGCATGCGCGGGACTTGCCCGTCGCTCGACAATCCCCGACAACAGCGCCGCGCGCAGTTTGTTCCCGGCGAGCGTTGTCCGGCATGTTAAAATCCTGCGGTTTTCCGGCCCAGCCGTCCATTTCTCCCGCTCCTGCCTGGTGTTATGCCGCTTTCCCCGCCCGTCAATCGCGCCCTGCGTCACCGTCGTGCCATCACGGCGGAGGCCTATCTTAGGGACGACGGCCTATGGGACATCGAGGCGCGCCTGACCGACACCAAGCCGCGCGAGATTCCGCTGGCCGGCGGCGGCATACGCCCGGTGGGCGAGCCGCTGCACGATCTGTGGCTGCGCGTCACCATCGACCTGCGCATGAACGTCGTGGACGCCGATGCCTGTTCCGACTGGGTGCCTTATCCCGGCCAGTGCGACACCATCGGCCCGGCTTACCGCAAGCTGATCGGCTTGAACCTGATGAAGGGTTTCCGCAAGTCGGTGAAAGAGCGCCTGTCGGGCGTGGCCGGATGCACCCATCTGACCGAGCTGGCCGGCATACTGCCGACCACCGCGATCCAGGCATTCGCCGGCGATGTGTTCAACATTCGCGACGGCGGTGCCGAAGACACCAGTACCGAACCGCCTTACCAGTTGCACGGCTGCCATGCCCTGCATTTCGAAGGCGAGGTCGTACGCCAGTTTTACCCCCGCTGGTATGGTCACCAGCCAAAACCGAGGATCAAGACCGAAGGGTCATCGACCCCGGCGGTGCAGCCAGCGGAGGCGCTCGCCGCCCCCGCCGGCGGCGCCATGTCGCGCAGGTCAACCGGCACTTCTGGTTAAGCCAGGCCGGCCTGCAGTCCGCCGAGATTCCATCTCCACACTTTTACGCCTACCCGAAAGGAAACACGCATGAATATCCATGAGTACCAAGGCAAGGAAATCCTGCGCAAATACAATGTGCCGGTTCCGCGCGGCATCCCCGCGTTCTCGGTCGAAGAGGCCCTGAAGGCTGCTGAACAACTGGGCGGCCCGGTATGGGTCGTCAAGGCGCAGATCCACGCGGGCGGCCGCGGCAAGGGCGGCGGCGTGAAGGTGGCCAAGAGCATCGACGAGGTCAAGACCTACGCCACCAACATCCTCGGCATGACCCTGGTCACGCACCAGACCGGCCCGGAAGGCAAGAAGGTCAACCGCCTGCTGATCGAAGAAGGCGCTGACATCAAGAAGGAACTGTACGTCAGCCTGGTGGTTGACCGCGTTTCGCAAAAGGTCGCCCTGATGGCCTCCAGCGAAGGCGGCATGGACATCGAAGAAGTCGCTGCCCACAGCCCGGAAAAGATCCACACGCTGATCATCGATCCGTCGGCCGGCCTGCTCGACGCGGACGCTGACGACATCGCCCGCAAGATCGGCGTGCCCGACGCAAGCGTGGCGCAAGCCCGCCAGGCCCTGCAAGGCCTGTACAAGGCATTCTGGGACACCGACGCCTCGCTGGCTGAAATCAACCCGCTGATCCTGACCGGCGACGGCAA
Organism: Cupriavidus sp. MPR-AND1C; assembly: GCF_058809705.1. Classification (NCBI taxonomy): domain Bacteria; kingdom Pseudomonadati; phylum Pseudomonadota; class Betaproteobacteria; order Burkholderiales; family Burkholderiaceae; genus Cupriavidus; species Cupriavidus sp. MPR-AND1C. The sequence goes on from NZ_JBXASU010000147.1 coordinate 4,559, forward strand.
GGTGATCGCACTGGACGCCAAGTTCAACTTCGACTCCAACGCCCTGTTCCGTCACCCGGAAATCGTTGCCTACCGCGACCTGGACGAAGAAGATCCGGCTGAAATCGAAGCGTCGAAGTTCGACCTGGCCTACATCTCGCTGGACGGCAACATCGGCTGCCTGGTGAACGGCGCCGGCCTGGCCATGGCCACCATGGACACCATCAAGCTGTTCGGCGGCGAGCCGGCCAACTTCCTGGACGTGGGCGGCGGTGCCACCACCGAGAAGGTGACCGAAGCCTTCAAGCTGATGCTGAAGAACCCGAACCTGAAGGCCATCCTGGTCAACATCTTCGGCGGCATCATGCGTTGCGACGTCATCGCCGAAGGCGTGATCGCTGCATCCAAGGCCGTGTCGCTGTCCGTGCCGCTGGTCGTGCGCATGAAGGGCACCAACGAAGAGATCGGCAAGAAGATGCTGGCCGACTCGGGCCTGCCCATCATCGCCGCCGATACCATGGAAGAAGCTGCCCAGAAGGTCGTGGCTGCTGCCGCGGGCAAGTAAGCCAGACGCGAACACGAACGCCAGCAGCGCGCCGGGGCCAGGCCTTCGCGCGCTGCTTTGAGCCAAGCAAAGGATTACAGCATGTCGATTCTGATTAATAAAGACACCAAGGTCATCACCCAGGGCATCACCGGCAAGACCGGCCAGTTCCACACCCGTGGCTGCCGCGACTATGCCAACGGCAAGAACTGCTTCGTCGCCGGCGTGAACCCGAAGAAAGCGGGCGAAGACTTCGAAGGCATTCCCATCTACGCAAGCGTCAAGGATGCCAAGGCATCGACCGGCGCCACCGTGTCCGTGATCTACGTGCCGCCCGCGGGCGCCGCTGCCGCCATCTGGGAAGCCGTTGACGCCGACCTGGACCTGGTGGTCTGCATCACCGAAGGCATCCCCGTGCGCGACATGATGGAGCTCAAGGACAAGATGGCCAAGGGCAACAAGAAGACCCTGCTGCTGGGACCGAACTGCCCGGGCCTGATCACGCCTGACGAAATCAAGATCGGCATCATGCCGGGCCACATCCACCGCAAGGGCCGCATCGGCGTGGTGTCGCGCTCGGGCACGCTGACCTATGAAGCAGTCGGTCAGCTGACCGCGCTGGGCATGGGCCAGTCGTCGGCAGTCGGCATTGGTGGCGACCCCATCAACGGCCTGAAGCACATCGACATCATGAAGATGTTCAACGACGATCCCGAAACGGACGCCGTGGTCATGATCGGCGAGATCGGTGGTCCGGACGAAGCCAACGCGGCTTACTGGATCAAGGAAAACATGAAGAAGCCGGTGGTTGGCTTCATCGCTGGCGTGACCGCGCCTCCGGGCAAGCGCATGGGCCACGCCGGCGCGCTGATCTCGGGCGGTGCCGACACGGCGCAAGCCAAGCTGGAAATCATGGAAGCCTGCGGTATCAAGGTCACCAAGAACCCGTCGGAAATGGCTCGCCTGCTCAAGTCGATCCTGTAAGTACCGATCTGCAGCCTCCCGCCCACCGGCGGGAATGCTTGCCGGAGCCGGAGCGCTCGCATGACTGCGACCGCACACCGGCTCTCCATGCCCCCGCCTGCGTGCGGGGGCATGTCATTCTGGCGTACCGTTACCTAGGGTATCTCCCAAGGTGCGCGACATGCCGATTGAAACCGAATCGAAAGCTTGATACGGTAAATCTTCATGTCTGAAGACTCAGACATCCGAAATTTCGCAGGCGCCGCAGTTGTTGGCGGTGTCATGTGGCGTTCGAATCATAATTTAAGAAACTCGAGGAGCTTTACCGTGGAACTGCTGTCCTCCACCGCTTTCTGGATTGCGTTGGGATCCATCATCCTGACCAACATCGTGCTATCCGGCGACAACGCCGTGGTGATCGCGCTGGCCTCCCGCAACCTCCCGCCCGCCCAGCAGAAGAAGGCCATCTTCTGGGGCAGCGCCGCCGCCATCATCATGCGGGTGGTGCTGACGGTAGCCGCGGTCAAGCTGCTGAGCCTGCCGTACCTGAAGATCGTCGGCGCCGTCCTGCTGGTCTACATCGGCGTGCAACTGCTCACCGGCGATGACGACGAAGAAGGCCACTCGGCCAAGGACAATATCTGGGCCGCGATCCGCACCATCCTGATCGCCGACCTGGTGATGTCGCTCGACAACGTGGTGGCCGTGGCCGCCGCGGCGCAAAAAGGGCCGGAAGGCAGCCAGCTGATGCTGCTGATCCTGGGCCTGGGCCTGTCGATTCCCCTGATCGTGTTCGGCAGCACCATCCTGCTCAAGGTCATGGACCGCTTCCCCATCATCATCGTGCTGGGCGCCGCGCTGCTGGGCTATCTGGCCGGTGAAATGCTGGTCAGCGATCCGGTGGACGCCGCATGGTTCGAGATGCACGTGCCGCATGCACACCTGGTGTTCGGCGTGATCGGCGCCGCGCTGGTGGTGGTGGTTGGCAAGCTGCTGAGCAAGCGGGCGCCACAGACGGCCTGACGGGCTTTGTGGATGAGGTGGTGCCCCGTTGGGGCACCGCCGGACAGACGGGTGGCCCGGGAGCCGCCCGTTTTGTTTTTGGGCTGTAGCGCAGGCCATCTAGCAGACATGGCGGTGATTTCAGTGCGGTTTCAGACTGACTTGAGCCAAAACGTAAGCTAACTGACCCGCCGCGTCATACTTAGTGACAAAATTTGCGCGGGATCAACACCCGGAAGAGTCCGAAGTGGCGAAAATTGTCACTCGCCGACGAGACATCAAGACTTGGCGGCGCTGGCACGCTAAGTGCTAAGAACGTACGGCATCACATGAAACAAGATGTTTCGATTTGTATCCAAAATTCCTTCGAGGGGTCAATCATGCAACAACGGGTGCAACAACTGAAAAAACTGGGCCGCCGAGCTCAGAAGGGCTTCACGCTGATCGAACTGATGATCGTGGTTGCGATTATTGGTATTTTGGCGGCAATCGCTATTCCGCAATATAGCGATTACACTTCGCGCACCAAGGCGGCTTCGTCGGTCGCAGAAATTGCCGCCGTTAAGACTGGGGTGTCGATGTGCGCACAGGAGACGGGGACGCTGACAGGCTGCTCCACCGGCGACGCAGGTAAGTACATCCCGTCGTTCACGGCGACAAAAAATGTCGTTGGCCTGACCGTTACCAACGGCGTGATCAACGCCACTAGCGCAGCAACAAGCAGCACTGGTACAGCATTGGTCCTCAACGATGTACCGACCTACACTGCAGGGGCTGCAAATCTTGTCTGGACGCAAGGGCCTGCGGCTACCGCAACTATTTGCGATGCAATTCGCGGTCTGAAGTCCGGCCAAGGCGATTGCCCTTAACTACGTACCTGGATGGCAGGTTGCTGTCTAGATTAGCGAAAGCGCCTTCGGGCGCTTTTTATTTACCCGCTCCCCAAGCTATCATCCGCCTTCTGCCCACAAGGCATAACAAGGCACCCCACATGCTGCCCTCCCGGTCAGCCATCCCCCTCAGTTCCCTGGCCGTAGCCGTCACGCTACCGCTGCTGGTCTCCCGGCACACGCTTCCGCTTGCCACCTTCTATGGCGAATGGACTTCCGCATTGCTGTTCGCGCTCGCCGTCATCGTGCTGGGCGCCTTGGCACAGCGGCAAGGCAGGGGCACGGCCTACCAGGCGGCTCCCGCCCAGTTCCCCTGGATCATTCTCTTTCCCCTCTGGCTGATCGCCACCGGCATCACGCAAACGCTGACCGGCATGGCCGATGTGTCGGGCAGCCGGTTGCTGACGGAACTCTCGCTGGCGCTGGGCGCGGCGGTAATGTGGGCAGCCTGGCGGCAGGGCCGTGCGGCGTCGTCCGTGGAGCGGCAGGCGATGGCGGATGTGCTGGCCATTGCGTGGCTGGTGGCCGGGTTGCTGGGCACCCTGGCGCAATGGGTGCAGGTATTCGGCCTGGAGCCGGACACGCTGGGGATGGTGTCCACTTACTTTTACGATGACAACCGCCGCTTGTGGGGCAACCTGAACCAGCCCAATCACCAGGCGACCGTGGCGGGCATCGCGCTGGCGGCGGCGGTCTGGCTGGCGGCGCGTGGGTGGTTGCGGGCACCGGCCTGGCTGGCGGCGGCGTTGCTGCTGGTGAGCGGCATCGTGCTGTCCGGCTCGCGCACGGGTGTGTTGCACGTGGGGTTGGCCGCGGTGTATGCGCTGGTCGCTGCCTGGATGGCGCGGGGCGGGGCGGCGTTTGGTGGTCCGGGAGATCCGGGCAATCTGGGCGATCTGGGCGGGTTCGCGGGCGCCATGCAGCGCGCCGGCCACGCCGGGCGCAACCCCATGCGGCGTCCCGCCGGGTTGGCGTTTGCCGCGGTGGCCATGGTGGTTTTGCTGCTGGTCTTGCAGCCGGCGATCAAGAGCGTCGGGCAGGCGATGGACTGGCACCTCTTCGATACCGTGGCGCAGATGCAGGGGGGCGACCAGCTCTCGTGGCGCGCTGCGATGTGGGCGCACGCGTGGGCGATGTTCCGTGCCCATCCGTGGCTCGGGGTGGGCTGGGGTGAGTATGGCTGGGCGCAGTTCCAGCAGCTCGCGCAGGTGGGCGTGAAAGTCGAGATGTCGCTGCATGCGCACAATGCCGTGCTGGATATGCTGGCCAAGACGGGCGTGATCGGCGCGGCGGGTGTGTTTCTGAGCTTGCTGGCGTGGCTATGGCGCGTGGCGCGCCAGCGCTTGTGGCGCGGGGATGCGCGCGAGCGCGCGCAGACGGGGCTGGTGCTGACCTGGCTGGCGATGCTGTGCGCGCATTCGATGCTGGAGTACCCGCTGCATTACTTGTATTTTGTGTTGCCGTTCTGCTTCATGCTGGGCTGGCTGGAGCCATCGGGGTTCGGCCGGCTGCGCGTGCCGCGCGGGTTTGCCGTGCTGGCGGGCCTGGCATTCGCCGGCGTGGCGGCAGCCATCCTGACGACAATGTGGCAGGACTACCGCCGCGCCGAGGCACGCGAGTACGCCCGTGCCGAGCGCCGGGCCGCATTGCCGATGCCGAATTTCTGGTTCCGGCAGGCTGCCGCGTCGGACGCGATCGAGGAGGCCAAGATCACGCCGGAGAACGCCGCGCAATTGCTTGGACCGCATGTTGCCGCGGTACACCTGCTGCCAACCCCGACGCTGATCTCGCGCACCGCCTGGCTCATGGCGCTGACCGGCGACCCGGTGCAGGCCAGGGCGTGGCTGGAGCGCCTGCGCTTCTACTATGCGGGGGATGAGGCTAACCAGTTCGCGGAACTCGCCCGCGCCTGCGCTGAAGTCGACGCGGCGGCGCGGCCGCGGGATTTCTGCGACTGGGTGCGGTTGCGCGGCAAAGGCAAGGCGGAGTAAGCCTTCCAAGGCCAAGCCGCGGCGCGCGCTTACTGCGGTGGGTAGCCCGGCGGCGGCGGCGGTGGCGGAGGATAGTAATACGTCGGCGCTGCAGCCGGACGCGGGGCCGAGGCCATGCGCCCGTAAACCGGTACCCGGTGGCCACTTGCGTACATGCATTGCACATACGCGGCGTCGTACCGGCGCTGGCTGCCGTAGCCGGCATATTGGGCATTGCCTGCCCCTACGGCCGCGCCAGTGAGCAGGCCCACGCCCGCGCCCACAGCCGCGCCCGAGCCGCCATTGAAGGCCGCGCCGGCCGCCGCGCCGAGCGCCGTGCCCACCACGGCGCTGCCTACCGCGCTGTTGGTGGCCGCCTGGTTGGCGGTGACGCCGCCTACCTGGCCAAGGGCGAACTGGCGGCAGCTATAGTCGTCGGCCCGGAACTGGTCGAAGTTCTTGCCTGTGCCCGGCAGCACCATCACGCTTGGCCCGCTGGGCATCACCGCGCAGCCGGCCAGGACCATCGCCGCGAGCGGCAGGCTCAGCAGGAGTGGCCGGCTTGGGCGCTTGAAGTGGTTAAGGACATTCATCTCGGCACCTCGGTACCTCGGTCATCGATCGTCGCCCCGCGCGCACCGGCGCGGCGCGCCGTAAGCGCTTGGGGCGTTCAGCGTGCCTGCCTGTCAGGCGTCAAGCCCCAGGTGTCAGGCGGGAGGCTGTGCCGGCACCTTCTGCCAGCCGCCGGGGCAGGCCTTGATATACGGGTAGTAGCCATCCGGCCGCGTGCAGTGGTACCAGTACGCCTGCTGCTGGGGCGCGGGCGCCGCGACACCGCCGCTGTCCATTTCCATCGTGCCGTCCTCGCCCTGCTCGATGTATTGCGGTGGCGAGGCCGGCACCTCGACGACCGCGGGCCCATAGGCGTAGCCGGGCGGGTAGTAGTACGGGTAGGGGTAGCCCCACCCATAGCCGTAGCCGAATCCGGGGCCGATATAGACGCCTACGCCGCCGTGCCAGCCACCATGCCAGCCACCGCCGCCGTGCCATCCACCACCACCGTGCCATCCGCCACCACCACCACCGTGCCAGCCACCGCCACCTCTTCCCGCCAGCGCGGTACCGCTCGCGCCCAGCGCCGCCAACACCAGCAAAAGCTGGCCAACCCTACGCCCGTTCATGTTGCCCACCTTGGATCGACGCGGAACGCGGTTCCGCTGGCAGCGCAGTTTGCGCCCCCTGATTGCATTGAATACCAATTTGCCGCAAGCCGCGACGCGCCGCGCTCTGGCGAAATGCGGCGTTACGCTTGTTACAGCGGAAGCGGCGCGGGCGCGGGACTGTGTCAGGATTGATAAGAAATGCGGCTCGTATCGGCGATGCGGATCAGGCACATGCGGCGGGTGGCGGGCAGCCTGCTCAGGTGCCTGCCACCCAATCCCCCGATTTCCCCCATGCTTCTCCAGCAGCTTCACATCGCCCATCACCATGCCGCGGTCCACCGCCTTGCACATTTGGAATCGTAGTTGTAAGCGGTTGATTTATAAGGAAATTACTGTCAGTTTTGTCCATGCTTCGCGCACTTGGTTGGGGCAAGGTTGGGCCATTTCTCAGACCCCCGGCAAGGGTAGTGCGTCGTCATGCCGACGCGCAAGCGGCACAAGTTATGCTGTGTAGCAATCCGACAATGCATGGACGAAGAACAACTACCGCACTTGACCGCACCGGGCAGGTCCGCGACTTGTCACTTGTCGATTCCCATCGGCACCACCTTCGTCATACGGCAATCACCGGACAGGCGGCACACGCCCGCCTTCTGGCACCCGCCACATTCGGGAACGCACAAATAAGAAACCCGCCGAAGCGGGTTGGTGGGTGAGGCGTTGGAACGAAGCAGAAGTGAGGTTGCGGCCCGGTATCGGTGGCCGCCATTGGCTAGGTTCGTTCCGACTTAGGATCAGTCTACGGGCACCGGCTTACGTTCATCCAGCGGGGAAATCGTGATGGCGAAACGATGAAGTGACTCTATGTAGAGAGCTTCAATCTTTACCATGAGACAAGTGCCGTCATTCTGATTACCGGTCCGACTACCGGTCTGCCTGCTCGCCCCCTCCCCACCTGGACTTGAAAGCCAGTGGGAAGCGTTCAATCCTGACCGTACTGGTGCGACCACGCCGTCAACTGACAGCCCGATATCACGGCGAGTCATGATGCAAATGACAAAACTGTAGGTTTATTGTCCCGTGCCCGGTCACTCACACGGCTATATTGAAACCAATTGATTCTGGCCGGGGACGAATTAACCACCTGAAGGGAGGTGGACCATGCTGAAAGAAGTGTTATTGCTTGCCGCGGCAAGTACCGCTGTAGTTGCTGGGACGGCGTTCGCGGGCATTGGTCCCCGCGGCGTCTACACTGATGGGGCCAAGGCAGCCAGATTTGATGTCTATTCCGATGGTGCGAGGGTGACAGACAGGCGAGATGTCTTCACGGACGGCTCGAAGGTTACGGATAGGCGTGACGTATTTACCGATGGAGCGAGGGTTACCGGCAAGCGCGACGTGTTCACCGACGGCGCTTGATTGCATTCAGAATTTGGGGCGTGATGGGCGCTCATGGAAGGCCAAGGCATCAACCTTGGCTTTCTTGTTTTTGGCTGGCGACGACTACAGCGTTACTGCCATCCGTCAGCTACCGAATTGGCGAAGAAAGTCGGTTGACCGGTCCGGCATCCATGACTGAAGGACATTGGGGTGCGCTTCAGTGATCCGGGCCTGTCAGAGATTTTGTGTTTAGGGCATAACATGTCACCAAGGAGCATGTATGCCACGCAAGACCAAGACGAG